>JBKJYB010000317.1:0-8486 GCA_046716045.1 Nitrosospira sp. | reverse complement strand
TAGTATGCCAGCGGTTGTTTAACCGATTCCCCCACCGCCTTGAGGCCAGCGAAGTGAATTACCGCATTCGCCCCACTCTCGCGCAAAGCTGCCACCAGTGCGGCACGATCCCGACTATCGCCTTGCACCAGATGCGGTTTTTTACCGCTGATACGTTCCACCCGCGCCAATGCCTCGGGATGACTATTGCAAAAATTCTCAAATACCGTGATATCAAAGCCTGCGACGAGTAATTCCACGCAGGTATGCGAACCGATATAACCTGCTCCGCCAGTGACTAGAATCATGAGATATCTTTAATAAATGATTACAGAAATCAATAAGCGATCATTGTACTTGCTCTTGTCTTGCCGCATCCCAATCTATATTCATAGATTGCGTCGAATCGCTTCATCCGATGAACATAAAAACAATATAGGCACTTCAAAGCCGTGGATGTTTTAGCGCGCAAGCTCCATGGCAAGTATTTCAACAATTCGCTCAGCTGCTTTACCGTCCCATAGATGCGGCTGACGGCCCTGCTTGCCTTCGCCCCGCAGCACCTTGCGCACCTCGGCAATGATGCGTGCCGGGTCCGTGCCAGCCAGCACGTTGGAACCTTCATCCACCGTCACCGGGCGCTCGGTGTTCTCACGAATGGTAATGCAGGGCACACCGAGGGCGGTGGTTTCTTCCTGCAAGCCGCCGCTGTCTGTCAACACCACAGCGGCGTCTTTCCATAGATTGAGAAAAGCCATATAGGCCTGTGGCCCCACCAATGTAATGTTCGGCCCAAGATTGATGCCAAACTTTTCAAGATTGGCTCGTGTACGCGGGTGTACCGGAAAGATTAGGGGCAACTCAGTCGAAATTTCCTTCAATGCCCTGCAGATCTTCGCCATCATTTCGGCAATATCCACATTGCTCGGCCGATGTAAGGTAATGACTCCATAGCGACTGCGATCAACCATATTTGCCGTCTTGAAACTGGTAGTTTCAAATCCCGATGTATCGACCCTAGCCAATTTTTCCACCTGATACAGCAAATTATCTACCATCACGTGCCCGACATAATGTATCGCGGAATCTTCCTTGCCTTCATGTTTTAGGTGCGCAACTCCACTTGGTTCTGTGACAAAAAACAGATCCGAAATACTATCAGTAACCAGGCGGTTGATTTCTTCCGGCATGGTCATGTCACCGCTACGTAAGCCAGCTTCTACATGGGCCACTGGGATATTTAACTTCTTGGCTACAATGGAGCAGGCCAGCGTAGAATTCACGTCACCCACCACCAACACGGCATCAGGCCGATCAATCTGGCACAGCTCCTCAAAAGCTACCATAATCTTGGCTGTCTGCTGCGAATGGCTGCCCCCCCCGGCTGCCATGAAGACATCCGGCTCGGGAATACCTAGCTCCTCAAAAAATACTTCGTTCATTTCCCGATCATAATGCTGACCAGTATGAATGATGCTGAAAGCCAAGCGTCCATGAGCCTGCAAGGCACGTACAATTGGAGCAATTTTCATGAAATTTGGCCGAGCTCCCGCAACCAGATATATTTTTGGATGTTTCAATCTCATCTCTTTAACTGCCGCATATGTTTTATTTGATACCATGAAAACCCTACGCGTATTGACTAGGCCAACATCATGAAGAGGGGCTAAATTCGCAACGCAAAACTAAAACACTCTCATTCCACCGTCAGTCTTGATCCGGATGGAGCATTGGAACAGAATATTGGTCACGATAACGCACTGATCCACGGTCATTATTGAGGCGCATATCCGGACGTTTCACCTCTTAAGTGAAACGCAATGCTCAAGAAAATCCTCCTTCACAGCATTTCACTGAAGGTTGACACGCATTTCTTCAGGCAGAAACGACACGCAGAAATTTACTTGAAGCCCCGCTGAAAGCAATCTTCGGTACCTGCTGACGCCAAGCTGCATCCAAGATATTACCAGAAGGACAACACAGACTACCAGAATCCATAGTGAGACGATTATTCTAAATCGTGAAAACCGCTGATATGAGGTTGAGTAATTCCTGGCGCGGGAAAAAAGTTATATCCTAACGTGGGTATCGCCATCGTTTGAAATAGGCCTAAATTCCTATTCTTTTTTTTGGTTAAAAGTAGTGAAAGTTGCGTATAGTTCATGCTAAGTTAAACTTTTCGTAATTCAAACCGTAAAGGATGTAAAGGATTTTTAATCTGTAAAGGGCATACTCCGTGAAAGCGGAGGACGCAAAGTCATCGGCCTACAGGGCATTTGCCCCAGGGCGGCAGGACTGCCAGATAACGCTACTCATCTCAATCACGTCTTGTGGTGATGGGTATTTATTGAGCAAAACTGGATGAACGCGGATCGTCTGTCCCGTCCGTTAAGTCGTTTTGTTTGATGTGGCGTCTTCGCGCAGTTCCGCTCCAGCCATGAAGAGGAACTGAACGTGGAAATCAACAAACAAATATCAAGGCAGCCGGTTTTCTGGTTATTGCCTACCTGTATATCCTCAGCCAAACATTCCGGGTTCGTATTGCATACGACAACGCGCGTCTATTGCCCTATCGCTTTCCTGACATGCCTTTCCGGCAATCTCTCATATTCCAACCCTTGGAGAAGCCCCCACAGAGTATCGGCGCCGATCCTTAACCCGCGCCGTTGAGATCGACGATATTGATACGCTGGATGCCGGTTTGGAGATCCCCTGTATAACGAACGATAAAAAAGAAACATCACCAGTCCATTGTCATCAGTCATCCGCCCGTAGCTACGAAAATCTCTAGAAACAGGAATCATCGGTCGACTCGTCGCGTTTCTTCACGCTCATCATCCATCGAAAGAGGTAACTCAGTGGTCATCATTAAGAAGGTTTTTGTTATTGTCGCTTTATGCATCGTCCAGAATGCTTACGCAACAACCTATTATATCGACTCAGAACTCGGCAATGACTCGTGGTCTGGTAAATTACCGATTAAGACAGGAGGCACTTCAACCGATGGTCCCTGGCAGAGTCTAAACCATCTAGCCAATGCGACGCTTTCGCCAGGAGACGTGGTTGAACTCCAGTGTGGAAGAAAGTGGATACAAACACTTCGGCTCAAAAATTCGGGCACTTCCGATCAACCTATCATCATTCGCCCGATATCGTCAACGTGCGAAGTCCGACCCACTATTGATGGTAGCCATAGCGTTGATGCACGCAACTGGGTTAGCCATGACACCGCAATCTACAAAGCTTCGTGGCCTGTTCAGAAGTTGCAGAATGGCTCCCTCGCTGAGGGGGTGGCAGGCTGGACTTCTTGGTCCGCTTCCGCGGATCAGAAACTTATTCATGAATCCAGCTGTCCTGACTCATCGAGCAATTGTGCCGCCTTCACGAGTACTGTGGGGCCCGGCGGCAGCATCGCGATCAGTAATGAATTCCTGACAGAGGGTGGTCTTGCCTACAATGGTGAGCTCTCGTTGCGAATCCCAACAGGGGTCAAAGTCAAAGTATTGGTCAGACGCGGCAGTCCCCCCTATGAGCCAATTTCTGCGATGCAGTGGTTAACTGGCACCAGCGCGTGGCAAAAAATCAACTTCGCCTTCGTCTCCCCTTATACGGTCTCCAACGCGAGACTCGACATTGAAGTTCCCCCTGGAGTAGCGCTTCATTTCAGGGGCGCGAGCCTCAAGCCCCTCCTTGCTAGTCCTATTGGCGCATGGATAGGTGATTTACCTTTGTTACCGGCGTACCATCCTAATCGCGGGCACGACGCTACCCGCCCAAACTCCGTTTATGCGACTGCTGTTGCGAATGCCAACGCAGTTCCCTCCCCTTATGGCGGTACCGGAAGTACTTATCTCGATATCGATGCCACTCTCAAATTGCCGCAAGGAATCACACCCAGACCGGGCAGCCGGCTTCGTATCCGCTCCGCACCCTGGCGAATCGATGAGGTAACTGTCACCAGCGTTGCAGGCAATCGGCTTAACTTTACGCCAGCAACAAGTTATCCAATCCGAGCAGGTCAGGGGTATTTCGTGATGGGCGCACTCGAAATGCTGGATTCGCCTGGCGAATGGCTGTACGACTCCAGTGCAACCACGGCTTTCGTCTGGGTGCCCGACGGAAGCACCCCGGCCGGGCAGATTCGCCTGAGCGTGCTGGAGAAAGGCGTCGACCTCTCGAATCGGACTCACGTCATCATTGAAGGAATAGACATACGACACACGGGACTGGGCATCGATCTCACTAAAGCCGAGAATATCACCATAAATTCAACAAGCATTACAAATACAGTACGAGAGGGCATAATTGCCACTAATTCCAAGCAAGTCAGAATTACCTCAAACCGTATCCGGCGAACTGGCGGAGATGCCATTTCATCTTTCACGTCCATTTCCCTTCACGTGGCGGGAAACGATATTAGCGAGAGTGCCGTTGCCGTCGACGGCGACCGCATCTGGAGCCTCCCAGCGCCTACCAGCGCCACTATTCAGGCCGGCCCTTTTGCAAGCATTGTCGATAACCGCATCAGCCACTCTGCAGGCAGCGGAATCTGGGCGCTTAAAAACAGTAATATCGAGAATAACGCAGTTCTGGATAGCTGCCTCCTCATCAACGACTGCGGCGCCATTTATGTCAACTACGCGTCGCCAAACACAAAAATTGCTTCCAACCTGATCGACCGCGTTAGCGGCAACGTTGACGGAGTAGTTGATACCCGTACCCATGCAGTCGGCATCTATCTTGACGACCTCTCCACCAAGATGCAGATTGAAGGTAACGCCATCTCATGGGCAGACTACGGCATACATGTGCACGATGCCTATGATAATCAGGTCAATGGTAATACACTCTTTGGTAACCGCCAGTATCAGATACTGATACAGGAGCAAACAAACCGACTGCGTACAGCAGGCGACATCCACGGCAACAAGGTCGACGGCAACACCCTCATTCCAAATAAACCCGCTATTGCAATGATGAAGCAAAGTAGCATTGGGTTAACCAACAATTTTGCGGCATTTGAACGTAATCACTATTCTGCGCTTCTCTCCAGTCGGATCGTAGGCGACAGTTCGGCGAATGGTACGTATGTCGAGTGGCGTTTCGAGGAATGGCAAGCATCGTCAGCTACGGTGAGCAATACACGAGACAGTATCGGAAAGGTCACCAACCCGATTGGCTATGCGGCCAGCAAGGTCACCGGCGGCAGCATTGTACCCAACGGCAAACTGACTGCCGGAAGTACCGGCTGGTCAACCTGGAACTCTACTCCCCCTTATAGTCAACTCAACCTGGAAGACTGTGCTGCGGTTGGACCTTGCCTGCACCACTCGGCGGGAGCTTCGCCCGGACTCGTCTCATCGCCGAATTTTTCCATACAGGCAGATATGTGGTACAGGGTGAGCTTCGACGCCAAGACCGCCGAAGCCGGGCAGCCATTCGCAGTTATGGTCAGGCGCGACGGCACGGGCACCAACGTGGGTTACGAATTGCTCATGGGCAAATCGGAAGCATTTGCCGGCCAGCCTGAATGGAAGCGATACAGCTTCAGCTTCAAAGCCACCAAGTCTGTTACAGCCGGTGATCCCGCTACGGGCGAACGCGGAGCGCGCGTCGATTTCGAAAAAACCCCGGTTGGCAAAGTCTTATACCTTGCCAACCTCGAAATCGTTCCCACCACCGCACTGGAAACAGGGCTCAACCTGCAGAAGCTTACTAACGCCGGCAGAGATGCCGTCGACATCCCATGTCCCGACGAGGACAGTGCCCCCGCGGCCTGCGCAAACTACGTTCGATTTGCAGACCAGACGCCCGTCTCCTGGCCTCTCAATTTGCAGTCGCTGGGTATTGAAATCGTTTTCACGCGAGATCCGGCACTTATCGATAGTGATGCGGACGGTATTGCAGACGTTCAGGACCATTGCCCTACAACACTCCAGGGGCACGTCACAGACGCTACCGGCTGCGCGCTGGCACAAACACCGGGGTAACCCCCCCAAAAAACATGGAGGGCGTTTGCGCTCTTCTCCCGCGTCTTGGCACAGCATCGAACGGCGGCTGGACAATCTGGTCGGAGCGGGTAGGGGAAAGGAGCTTAGCGTCGCCGGAAAAACAACTGCCGAGTGGCGAGCATCAAGAAAAGAGTGTTCGTCACTAGATAACGTTTCCAGAGGCGACGCGGTTCGCTGAGTAGACGGTACAGCCATTCCAGTCCATTTTGCTGCATCCACAGCGGCGCACGACGGATGGTACCGGCGTGATAATCGAAAGCAGCTCCGACGCCCACCATCACGGCGTTGATACGACCGCGGTGAGCCGCCATCCACTTCTCCTGCTTGGGACAACCGAGGCTCACCCAGACGGTTCCAGCGCCTGAGGCATTTATCCGCGCCACGTCGACTTCATCCTCTTCTTCGGTCAAAGCCCGAAACGGCGGTGACCAAGCCCCAGCGATTTGCAAGCTGGGGAAAGCCTCCACTAACCGGATTTGCAAAATACTCAGTGTTTCCGACGAACCACCATAAAGAAAAACTGATTCCCCGCGCTCGGCAGCGCGTTCGCAATATCGCCACATCAAATCCGGGCCGTTGATACGCTGCTGGCCGGAGAAACCCAGCCGGCGGAGCATCCAGGCGACCGGCGCACCGTCAGGCGTGGCCATGTCGGCTTCCCTGACAATGTGGCCAAATTGCGCGTCTTGCCCAGCGGTTACTACCGCATGGACATTGCATATGCACACATAGCGAGATTCAAATTTCGAGGCCCACAGGCCGATCCGCTGTAATGCATCTTCCCATGTGAGCGAATCTATTTCTGCGCTCAGCACGCGCGCCTTTTGCTTCTGTTCCGCCATGTTTAGTTTGGTAGCGCCAAGCATTTTTCCATTCCTTCAACAAACCGTTCAACCATGTTCTTCAGTGAATACCGCGCAGCATCCTCTTTTGCACCAGAACACAAACGTTCATACTCTCCGGAATCGGACAGCAACCTGATAATCTTCCTCGCATAGTTGATGGAGTCCCCTTGCGCGATGACACTGTTTCGACCGTCTTTCAGGTAACCAAACTCCGGACCATGCCGGGCTTCTCGTGTCGTTGCTATGGGAATACCAGAACAGAAAGCATCCAGTACGTGCAGCCCTACCGCACCAGGATTAAATATTACATTGGCCAACCGGAAGTATGCGGCTTTCTCCAAACCCTTTCGTGCACCGACGCACTTCAACCACGGCCGCGATTCCGCTGCGGCATTGACGTCACCGGCGCTTGGTCCATCACCAATCACAATCAGTCGAAAATCTGGCAACTCAGCCTGTATCCGATCTGCTGCCGCTATCATGTAGTCAAGGCGTTTTTCGGGATACAGCGAACCACAAAACAGGCCGATTCGAGATATATTGTCAGCCCCAATCTCCCGACGTAATTCATTCAGGCGATCCTCTGGAACCGCTGCCAGATCGCGCTGGAAACCCTCGTTATCAATCGAGTTGTCAAGGCAGGTGATACGGTTTCTTAGATATCCCGCCTGCTCAAGAATTCCAACTGTTGTTTCCGTGTATGCAAACCACCAATCCACCCGCTTTAGCAGAAGACGCTTCCACCTTTCACGAAGCCCGGCGGGGTTATCGCTCTGGAAATTGATGCCATGCCCCCAATAGGCCACCTTGGGACCACCCAGCATGCGCCTTAACAGTAATGGATAATTGGAGAGAATGCGGTTTTCCTGCATAACTATGGTTAGCTCGGCGTCACGTAGGTCGGCCGGAAAAGGCTGCCATATAAGATCGCGTTCGCCAGCCTCCAAGAATCGATTCTCGACCTTATGTGCCCAAGGCAAGAAACCTTCATCCTTCTTGACTGATTCGCGCCGTGTAGCCTGACCATGAACCAAACACAAGTCAATGCCTCGCTGAATACAGGATTCGCGCAAAAGTTCGAACAAAACCACCCTGTAGTGGAGCAACCGATACTGAAAGATAACGACTCTTCTCATTGGGACGCCAAATCACCTCGGGATATATCGGGTTCGATCAGAAAGATTGTCATAATCTCATTCCGAAAATTGAGGGACCATCGGAAATGGACGACTCGCGACGTTGATGGTCGCCTGATCCGGAAAGTGTTGAGCAATGCTCTCGCGAATATACCAGCACAGTACGGTGATCAACAATTGACTCTTCATTTCTATTTGCTCAGATCAAACGGTGAGGTGGATCCTCTCTCCAACCCAGCAACGGTGAGCAAATAGCGCGTAAACAGTAGAATCCCGATACGTCTCTCCCCACTGCGATGCAACCATAACTATTGATCCGGCCAAGTGAAGTTTGAAGTTTTCATGCGGCATATTTAACAGGTGAGTCCTGGAAGAATGCTTTGACTCGTTCTGGTGATTGCTCGAGTTTCACCATGTGTTCGATTGCCGCAGTCTTCAGTTTCGCCTTGGTTCGCGCTGGCACTTTTGATCCGATAGCGTGCTTGAGATCGGCATTGAGCCGCTCTTCCGGATTT
>JBKJYB010000316.1:0-14334 GCA_046716045.1 Nitrosospira sp. | reverse complement strand
TGACCACCATGCATGGCTTGGTGATGGTGTTTGGCGCCATCATGCCGGCGTTTGTCGGCTTTGCCAACTGGCAGATACCGATGATGATCGGTGCGCCGGATATGGCTTTTGCGCGCATGAACAACTGGAGCTTCTGGTTGCTGCCTCCGGCGGCGCTGCTGCTGATAGGCTCGTTTTTCGTGCCTGGCGGAGCGCCTGCAGGGGGCTGGACAATTTATCCGCCTCTGTCGGTACAAATGGGCATGGGTATGGATATGGGCATCTTCGCTCTCCATATCATGGGTGCTTCTTCTATTATGGGATCGATCAACATCATCACCACCATTCTTAATATGCGTGCGCCGGGCATGACGCTGATGAAAATGCCGTTGTTCGTCTGGACTTGGCTGATCACGGCTTATCTGCTGGTCATGGTGATGCCGGTATTGGCGGGAGCCGTTACCATGTTGTTGACCGACCGTCATTTTGGCACCAACTTCTTTAACGCAGCAGGCGGTGGCGATCCGGTTATGTTTCAGCATATTTTCTGGTTCTTCGGGCACCCGGAAGTCTACATCATGATTTTGCCGGCATTCGGCATTGTCTCGGAAATCATCCCGACCTTTGCGCGCAAACCGTTGTTTGGCTATTCCTCGATGGTGTACGCGACTGCCTCCATTGCCATTCTCTCCTGCATCGTCTGGGCGCATCACATGTTCACCGCCGGCATGCCGGTAACCGGGCAACTGTTTTTCATGTACGCGACCATGCTGATCGCGATACCGACTGGCGTCAAGGTTTTTAACTGGACCGCTACCATGTGGCGCGGGTCCATGACCTTCGAGACCCCCATGCTGTTCGCTATCGGTTTCATTTTCCTGTTTACCCTCGGCGGTTTCAGCGGTGTCATTTGTGCGATCGTGCCGATAGATATTCAGGTGCAGGATACCTACTACGTGATTGCGCACTTCCACTATGTGCTGGTATCGGGCGCGCTGTTTTCCATATTTGGCGGGGCCTATTACTGGCTGCCGAAATGGACCGGGCACATGTACGACGAAACACTGGGCAAATGGCATTTCTGGCTGTCGATGTTCTTTTTTAACCTCACCTTCTTTGTCCAGCACTTTCTGGGACTGGCGGGCATGCCGCGCCGTATTCCCGACTATGCGCTACAGTTCGCTGACTTCAACATGATTTCGAGTATTGGTGCTTTTGGCTTTGGACTTAGCCAGTTGCTGTTCCTTTACGTGGTGCTGAAGTGCATTCGCGGCGGAGCAAAAGCGCCGGCGATGCCTTGGGAAGGTGGGAAGACGCTGGAGTGGACGCTGCCATCACCGCCGCCCTACCATAGCTTTGAGACGCCCCCGGTGGTCAGGTAGAAATAACGGGGATACTACGATATGTCGGCAGATGATGCGGAAAGAAAGCGCGGAGCAATCAGAACAGCGTTGATTCTGCTGGCAGTCGTAGTAGCACTCTTCCTTACAGTCATTATAAAAAACTGGAAATGAACGTAATCCAAGCCAATTCGATAATAATGAAGAAGCTGCTGATCTTCACAGTAGCTATGTTTGGCTTCGGCTTCGCATTAGTACCGTTTTATGAAAAAATTTGCGAGGTTACAGGTATTAATAATCTGCTGCAGGCGGATACGCTAGCAGAAAATACGCAAGTAGATACCACCCGTTGGGTAACCGTGCAGTTGGACGCCAATACACGCGGATTGCCTTGGCAGTTCAAACCGATGCAGTCCAGCGTGCGTGTGCATCCCGGCGAATTAACACAGGTAATGTATGAAGTTAGAAACAATTCAAATCGAGAGGTCACCGGCCAGGCAATACCGAGTTATAGCCCCCAGTTACTCGCCAAGCATTTGAAGAAACTTGAGTGTTTTTGTTTCAGTAAGCAGGTATTAAAACCAAACGAGGTGAGGCAGATGCCGGTTCAATTTGTGATTGAACCGGGTTTTTCCACCGATTATGACACTGTGACTATTTCGTACACTTTTTTTGAGCTTGGTGGTGACAACGCAGCGAGTGCGAGTGGTAAGGCCAGCTAGAGTTGGAAGACAACAGCGACAAGCAGACGAAGGGGACCTTCATACAGGCGATGAAAGCCGTATCCTGGGCTTTTTTTGGCGTACGAAAACACACTGATCATGACCATGATGCGGCAACCCTGACCATGGGGCAGGTAATTATCGCGGGTATCGTTGGTGCGGCGCTGTTTGTGTTGGGTGTGCTATTACTGGTTAAATTTGTAACAAGTTAGAAATTAATTAATTATACGCGGGAGATTGAATATGAGCCAAGAAACAGGTCACGGTCATTACTACGTTCCAGCGCCATCGACTTATCCCATCACCGGGTCGATAGCGCTGTTATTCATGGGTTTCGGTGCGGCCTTTTCAGTCAATAAACTTCCGTTGGTGTATGGGTTGCTGACGATTGGCTTTGCCATTCTCTTCTATATGTGTTTTGTGTGGTTCCGCACGGTGGCGCGGGAGAGCGAGGGCGGCAAATTCAATGAGCAGGTGGGTACCTCTTTCCGCTGGGGAATGAGCTGGTTCATTTTTTCCGAGGTGATGTTTTTCGCCGCTTTCTTCGGGGCGTTGTTCTACATGCGAATCTTTTCGATCCCCTGGCTTTCTGACCTGGAGCATAAAATTCTGTGGCCGGATTTCACGGGCGATTGGCCTACCGCGGGCCCCGGCATCACGGAAAAGTTCATGCCCATGGGGCCGTGGGGCCTTCCGGCCATCAACACCCTGATACTGCTGACATCGGGTGTGACAGTTACCTGGGCGCACTGGGCGCTCAAGCTGAACAAGCGCGGACAGCTGAAAATGGGTTTGTTTCTGACGTTTGCGCTGGGATTTCTCTTCGTCGGCCTGCAGGCATATGAATATGGCCATGCCTATTCTGACCTTAACCTCAAGCTTACGACTGGCGCGTATGGCGCATCGTTTTACATGTTGACCGGTTTTCACGGCTTCCACGTGACGCTGGGTTCCATCATGCTGCTAGTCATATGGTGCCGCGTAATGGCTGGTCACTTCACGCCTGAAAATCATTTTGGTTTTGAGGGTGTCGCCTGGTATTGGCACTTTGTGGACGTGGTCTGGCTGGGATTGTTTATCTTTGTTTACTGGTTGATATAAGGTAGCAGCCTGTCCGGACTTAAAGAATCGAAGCTTCTACAGCCGCTTTCTTTAAGTCCAGCAGGCTGCTAAAGTGGTATGAAGCCCAGATAAGTTCCCAGCATTAATAAACCGAAGAGGAACATCGACAAACTAATGCGAAGGGTCAGGGACCTGACGGCGCGCGTACCGTGTCCCTTGTCTTTGACCAAGTAATACAAAGCGGATGCCAAGCTGGCGAGTATGAAGAACAGGAATAGTACAACGACGATTTTCAAGGCTAATTCCGATAATTGTGGGATTCAGGAACAAGTTTAGCCGAGTTCCGCACACTATCCAATGACTATTTCAGGCTGGCGATTCACGCCGCGACTATGGTCAACAGTGACTGCAGCGGTTGTTATAGTAATCATGCTGCAGCTTGGTAACTGGCAGCTTTCCCGAGCTCGGGAAAAGGAATCGAGGCAGGAGCAGCTTGATTTGCGCTCGCAGCAACCGGCAATAGCCTTGCCTACGGTTCCTGTCAAGCTGGAAGACTTGCAATACCGGCGCATTGAAGCAAGTGGTGTGTATTTGCCGAAACATACGATATACATTGATAACAAGATATATCAAGGGGTTGCGGGTTATCACATCATCACTCCGCTAAGAATCGGTACAAGTTCCATGCATGTTTTGGTAAATCGTGGTTGGGCAGCCGCAGATCGTGACCGTAGCAAGTTGCCGCGGGTATCCACGCCGGATGGTTCGGTGGTAGTGTCGGGAGTTGCAACGACAGCGACACAGAAAACGCTGGAGCTTTCCGATGAGCTTGTATCGGGGCAGGTATGGGAAAACCTTAATCTCGAGCGTTATCGCATCGCAACCGGGTTGACGTTGCAGCCGGTGATGATATTGCAACAGGATGATGTCAAGGATGGGTTAGTACGTCATTGGGCGCGCCCGGATTCGGGTGCCGGCAGAAACCTTGGCTATGCATTTCAATGGTTCGCAATGGCGCTGGCTGTATCGATTATCTATTTGGTGTTAAGTGTTAAACGAGAGCGCTCCAAAAGCAAATAGAACCAATAGGCGTACGCTGCTCCTGCTGCTGGTACTGATGGGTGCGCCCATTATCGCTTCTTATGCGCTTTATTTTTGGGAGGTGAGGCCCGCTAGCGTTAATTACGGTGAATTGCTCGAAGTTAAACCCCTGACGGGAAATGCTTTGAATCAATCCAACAATAACATTTTTCGCATACGTGACCTACGCGGAAAATGGGCGTTGATATCGGTGGATTCAGGAAAATGCGACGAGTATTGCCGCAAAAAACTCTACTACATGCGCCAGGTTCGTTTGGTGCAAAACGCCGAAAAAAATCGCATAGAGCGGGTATGGTTGATTGATGATGCGGAAACACCGGCTACTGAAATCGCAACCGATTTTGAGGGTATGTGGTTGATTAATGCGAAAGATGGCGACTTGCTCACGCAAATTCCAGCAAAAGCTTCGCAGCACGATCACATATACCTCATAGACCCCATAGGAAATTTAATGATGCGTTTTCCAAAAAACCCGGATCCCGCACTGATGGCAAAAGACATAAAGCGGTTGCTCAAGGTATCTCAATTGGAACATGCGATGGGGACTGATTCAAAAAAGCACTAAGACGCACCCCTGACTTGAGGGTATGGACACCATTCAGGAAGGTTACACGTTGCGCAATAGTTAACAGACCGCAAGCAATTTTTTCTGTCCTCAATCGGTAATAGCAGGCATTCATGGCTGCAATGAATTAGGAGATAACAGTTATGGCTACTAGCTTAGCTTGGCAGCAAACCGCTTCGCGTGTGCAGGAATTTTACAAGTTAACCAAACCTAGAGTTGTGTCGCTCATCGTTTTTACCGCATTTATCGGCATGTTTCTGTCAGTTCCTGGTGCTGTCCCATTGGATGCGTTGGTATTTGGCACGTTGGGCATAGCGCTCGTAGCAGGCGCGGCTGCGGCAGTAAACTGCCTGGTGGAACAAAAGCTTGACGCCGTTATGGCGCGGACCCGTGCCAGACCCCTGCCGCGAGGCAAAGTTACCTCCCCGGAAACTCTGTTTTTTCTGGCGTTGGTCGGTGGGACCGGATTGCTAATCCTTCACCAGCTGGTGAACCCATTAACCATGTGGCTTACGCTGGGCACATTCGTCGGTTACGCAATCATCTATACTGTGATACTGAAACCCATGACCCCGCAGAACATAGTTATTGGCGGTGCTTCCGGCGCGATGCCACCCGTGCTGGGCTGGGCAGCGGTGACGGGCGAGGTAACCGCCGACGCGCTACTCCTCTTTCTCATCATCTTTGCGTGGACGCCGCCTCATTTCTGGGCGCTTGCGCTCTACCGCAAACTGGAATACGCCAAAGTGGGAATGCCCATGCTGCCGGTCACCCACGGCGATAAATTCACGCGTTTGCATGTCTTGTTGTACACACTGATACTCATCGGCGTGACGTTAATGCCCTTCGCCACGCAAATGAGCGGGCTTATCTATCTTATCGGAGCGGGAGTGCTGGATGCGGTGTTTCTGTACTACGCAGTAAAAATTTATCTCGATTATAGTGATCAGCTTGCGCGAAGAGCCTTTCGCTACTCGATATTTTATCTGACGGCGTTATTCGCCGTATTGCTGGTAGATCATTACATCCGGTTCTGAGCAATTTCGCATGAAGTATCATAACTTCTATGCGATTATAGTATGGTCGGTGGCGCTTCTCGTGGCGGCTTGTGGCAATACGACAAAGCCAACATTCCTTTCAACTGACGTCACAGGCGCTGAATTCGGCAGGGATTTCAAACTCGCCGACCATACGGGTAAGATTCGTACCCTGGCTGATTTCAGGGGCAAAGCAATAGTTCTCTTTTTCGGATACACGCACTGCCCCGACATATGCCCCGCCACCATGGCGGAACTTGCTGCAGCCTTGCAAAAACTGGGCAAGGATGCAGCGCGTGTGCAGGTATTATTCGTTACGGTTGATCCGGAACGCGATACCCCCGAACGGTTAGCGCAATATCTATCGGCATTCAGTCCGGCATTCCTGGGTCTACACGGTGATTCGCAAGCAACGAAGGACATCGCCAACGAATTTAAAATCGTGTATCAGAAGCAGGTTGGGGACTCGCCGGATCACCACACCATGGATCACTCTGCCGGCACCTATATTTTTGATCCAAAGGGCAAACTCAGATTGTACGTGAGCAACGGGGCTGGCCAGGACGCTTTTTCCCACGATATCGCGGAATTATTAAGAACATCCGGATGATGACAGGCGTAACGTAAAAGAGGGACGCACGAGCAGAGCACTTTTTCGCGTTCGAGAGGCTGCGGCTATGATACGTTATAAGCCTTTTATGGATCTCCAGGGAATAATTTCCCAGGGTTAAGAATATTGCGGGGATCAAATACCCGCTTGATTTCTTTCATCAGTGCCAGTGTTGCCGAATCAATCTCCTTACCCACGTACGCGCGTTTCTCACTGCCCACTCCATGTTCACCCGATAACGTACCATTGAGCCTGATTACCAGGTCGAACATCTCATTCAGGCATTTCTCCGCACGATCCATTTCATCGCCGGCGTCCGGATTTACCAGCAGGTTGACATGAATGTTGCCATTGCCCGCGTGACCGAAATTAACGTTGGCAATTCCGTATTTGCTGGATAGCCGCGCTAGGCCATCCAGAAATTCTGGCAATGCCGAAACCGGTACCACCACATCCTCGTTGATTTTCTTCGGCGCAATATCGCGCAATAGCGGAGATAGCGTCTTACGCGCCAGCCACAAGGTGGCGGCATCCACGACTTCTTCCGCGAGAATCAGCCCCGAATTGCGACAGGCATCAAGAATCGATGCGCTCGACTCCGAAATATTGCGAGAAGGCCCATCCACCTCGATCATCAGCATGGCACAGGTGCTGCCAGGCACCATGCCGGGGAAGCGGCTCCGTATCAGGCTAAGTGCGCCCGCATCCAGAAACTCAAGCGCACTCGGCGTCTCGGGAAGCGCCATAATCTTAACGATGGCCGAGGCGCAACTTCCGGCATCGCGGTAATGTGCAGTGAGCCCACTACGCGCTTGAGGAAGAGGAGTAAGCTTGAGTGTCGCTTCCGTGATGACGGCCAGCGTGCCTTCCGAGCCAATTAAAAGCCGTGTTAAATCGTAGCCCACCACGCCTTTAGTGGTATAGCACCCAGTTTTGATAAAATTACCCGCCCCTGTCACGGCTCTCAGTCCCAGCACATGGTCCCGAGTCGTTCCATATTTCACGGCGTGAGGTCCGCCGGCGGAGGTCGCAAGATTCCCGCCTATACTCGAATAGGCGGCACTGGAAGGGTCGGGTGGCCAAAAAAATCCATAGGGTTTAGCCGCATCCTGCACAGATTGATTGAGAACACCTGGCTCAGCGACAATCACACGATTGGCGGGATCAACCGAAACAACGCGCAGCATGCGCTCCAGGGATAGCGCCACACCACCTTGTTCTGGAAGACTGCCGCCCGAGGTACCCGTGCCACGCCCGCGCGGCGTGAGCGGGATTCCATGATCGTTGCAAAGCGCCACCACAGCCTGAACCTCCACTGCCGTAACCGGAAAAGCAACTGCCGCGGGTGGAAAGATTTTTCGGCTATTGTCGTAGGCATAAGCATAACAATCCACCGGATCCGTGAACAGCCGATCGGACGGCAAAAGATCACGGAGCCGGGCGATGAAATCAGCGGGAAGCATTCAACCTAAATCCGGCAGTTGACCGCTCATTTGTCAGTCTAGCACCATGATTGGTAGAGAATTTTTGTGCCACTTGATTCTCACCTCTTGGGTGAGTCCGCTACCGGGGCGAATTGTACCGCTTTCGCGGCCCATGGCTGCGTTGTTCGCAACGTCTTGGAATGGAACGACTGTCCCGCGTCGTTGCGCCTCCCCTGTACCCCAAAAACCGCGCACTTCACCCCGTCCAACTGCCGGATTCAGGTTCAAAGAAAACGGCTCGACAGCGCCGCCGGTAAGCAACGAATCAATGAGAGGATTCTTCACTAGAGCACGTACCGGTGTGGGCGCGTGACGTCGCGGCTTATACGCTCCACTATCCATGCCGCAATCGGGGGCATAAGATTTCGGGTATTTATATCCCGCTGCCAATAGCGATCAACTCTGGTATTCAAAAACCTTTACCACTTTCTTTACCCCACTGGTCGAACTTGCAACCTCTACCGCACTCTCGGCTTCCTTGCGGCTTACCATGCCCAGCAGGAACACTACTCCGTTCTCCGTAACAACTTTTACATGATTGACCTGGAATTTCCCGGCGTCCATAAAACGACCCTTGACTTTGGACGTAATCAACGCATCATTACTGCGAGACATGAATGAGCTTATCCCGCCCACGATTGTTTCATTAGTAACGTTACGTACATTTTCGACACCCATGACCAGGCTACTAATTTCCTTCTTTACGCTCTCGGACGGAACCTCTCCGGTAAGCAATACGTTGCGATTAAAGCTCGTGACATTAACGTGAACCTCACTTCCAAATTTTTCACTGATGCGCCGTCCACTCTTTACTTCGATCCCTTCATCCTCGACAAAAATACCCCCTGTACGCCGATCCTGAGATACCGCCACACCTGTGCCAACCCCGGATACCACGCCAGCCGCAATCAACGCGGCGCACCCAGGAAGGAACGGAAACAGCAGTGCAAATAAAAACAACAACCTTCCGCTCGAACTTCTCATCAACGTCCCCCTCACCTGTAAAAAAATCAATCGCATTTTCCTGCCACATCCGGTGGTCTCCATCCTGCTCACGGTAAAAGGCTACCGGGAACGCCATATTCTCGGCTCCATAACAACGCTATTCATCAAAAGCATTCCTGATCCATTCTATCTCCTCACCGTTGTAGCCCGATAGCAACACCGCATCAAAACGGCACGGAGGCGCCGCCCTTAAACCAGCAAGATAATGTCGCGCCGTTCGTAACAGCTTCGCCTGTTTGAACCGCGTGATGCTGGCTGCCGCACCTCCAAAAACAGAACTCGTGCGCAACCGCACTTCAACAAATACCAGCATCTCCCCATCCCGCATGATGAGATCAATTTCACCAAAACGGCACCGGTAATTTCTTTCGAGCAACCGAAGACGCTGCCGTAAAAGAAATACCTCAGCATATCGTTCAGCCTCGCTGCCTTTCATATCCTGGCGCCCTACATAATCCGACTAAAAATGATAGCGCTATCCTGTCTATTGCCGCTCTGCGTAGCGGAGCACACGAGCAACCCCACAGCATTGTCCGACTGATCGCGCAACGTCACCTCCGCTATCCGGGGCGCAATCCAATTCTTCAGCGGGGGCGTCAGACGCGTAGCCGACACCGATCAACTAGGCAACATTATATTTTATAATGCGGCCGCCATCTAATCATAAAGCTTTGTAGTAATTTATCGGATCACAGCACGAAAAATCAATAATCCTGAACCCGGCAATTATTGCGAGCTCACCAAAAAGGCAAAGGTCAAATGGCCCAAAAAATACCTTGTGGATTAGCATGCTAAACTGAAAAATGAGTGGCTAACCGCTGGATTTAGGATAACGCAGAGACAGTAAGCGAAAGTACCTGCCTATCGTTCTCCAAAGTTTCGCGGCAGCTATCACCTCCTACGCGCGCGCACCTATCGTAAAATCACCTCACTCCAATTGAAAAAAGCCAACAGGTTGCCTTATTGTGCGGCGATCCATACCGACAGGTCCAAATAGAATGCACCACAACAATATGATATCCACGAGCACGCTATATGTCGTCGCCACACCCATAGGCAACCTGCGCGACATTAGTTTTCGGGCGTTGGACATACTCGCAGCGGTGGATGTGATCGCCGCCGAGGATACCCGCACCACCGCACATTTACTGACGCATTATTCGATAGCCAAGAAGATGATGGCCTTGCATCAACACAACGAACGCACTATGGCAAAAAAGATCGTGAATCTGCTCGCCCAAGGAAAATCAGTTGCGTTTGTCACCGATGCCGGCACGCCGGGAATCTCTGATCCGGGGAGCACACTGGTGAGTCTGGTGCGGGATCAGGGCCACAAGGTAGTCCCGATTCCTGGCGCCAACGCGGCCATATGTGCCTTGTCCGCATCAGGGATCGCTATGCCCCATTTTTTGTTTTATGGATTTCTCCCTGTCAATCCCGGGCCGCGCAGACGCGAATTGGAGGTATTAAAACCGCAGCCTCACCCGCTGGTATTTTACGAAGCCCCTCATCGTATACTTGAGTGCGTGGCCGATATGGTTGAAGTGCTGGGTATGCATCGCCAACTCACTATTGCCAGAGAATTAACCAAAGTGTTTGAGACGTTTCACAGCTGCGCTTTGCCAGACGCCCCTGCCTGGTTGCAAGCTGACATTAACCGGCAAAGGGGTGAATTCGTGCTGCTAGTGTCTGGTGCGGAAGTCCGGAATGAGGAGGAAGTCAGTGATCAGGCACGACGTACGCTGACGCTGTTACTGGAAGAGCTGCCGCTGAAACAGGCGGTTAAACTAGCTACGGAGATAACCGGTGAAAGCAAAAACATGCTGTATGCGTTGGCATTGGCGCTAAAACGTGAGCCAAATAACAGGACATAGCAAGACAATTGTCATCAGCCGGGACTAAATTGCCAACGAACGTTACCGCCGCACGCGCAACCGCATCGAAGGCCACGGCCTGCTATCTTTGATCCTCTGAGGGTCTTCGGTTATAATCATCCCGTCGCATGGTTACAGCTTAAATGGTTCTTGCGAACGTGGGTAGTCCCCACTGACATCTAAATCTTTTGGAGATATCGACTATGAAAACACCTGCTACCTTTTATCATGCTGGCTGTCCTGTATGTGTCGAGGCCGAGCGTCAGATTGCCGATGCCCTGGATCCCGCCCGCTATGATGTGGAGCTCGTGCATCTCGGCGAGCACGCGGATCGCATTGCAGCTGCTGAAGCGGCTGGCGTGAAGTCAGTGCCCGCAATCGTAATCAACGGAGCACCTTTCCACATCAACTTTGGCGCTCCGCTCTCGGCGTTGAAGTCCTAGTTACGGTGGACGGCGGGCGGATATGCCCGCCCTTTCCGCTAGCGTCATTTCCCACGTTATTCACGATAAATCCAGCGGACAAAGCTTTCCCTTACCGGCACTCAATACCGGTACGTTCCCTTTAACGCATGTCCGTTCGTCGACAAGGCGATTCCACGTAACGCTCTGCCAGACGAAGGTCAGAATTATTATTTCCTGTAACGCGTGTTATTAGCTCAGCGCGTGAGAATGCATAGGTTGTCACTATCCAGCACACTTTCAGGCTACTATGGGTCATTGATTTTACTAGGGGAGAGAGAACATGGAGCTCATTCTATGGCGTCACGCCGAAGCTGAGGATGGTGTACCCGATAGCGCGCGAGAACTCACGGAAAAGGGTTTAAAGCAAGCGCGCGTCATGGCTGAATGGCTTAAGCCAAGATTGCCGAAAAACACGCGCATTATAGTCAGTCCCACCAGCCGTACCCAGCAGACCGCGACGGCGCTTGACGGCAATTTCGAAACCATCAGGGCAATTGGGCCGGGTGCCTCGGCGAAAGCAATTCTCGCCGCCGCAGATTGGCCAGATGCCAAAGGCGCAGTAGTAGTGGTGGGCCATCAGCCTACACTCGGAGAAGTCGCGGCCTTCCTCATGTCAGGCGACCCTGTGGAGTGGAGCGTCCGGAAAGGCGCAATATGGTGGTTTAGTAACAAAAAGAAGGGAGATGTTGCCGAGGTGGTCTTGCACACCAGCATTTCTCCGGATATGTTGTAGTCTTGTTCGCAATTGCTCCCGCGTTGCGCGCTGGTGCAATCCATTCAGTGTTTCTTAACCAGACTGATCGACATCCATCGATCCCATGCGCCATAATGGTTGTGGATCGGGCCAAGTGGCAATGCGAGCAGAATCAATAGTACGCCGGCAACAACATTTGCCGCACCCGCCAGGCCGGAATATCCCGTTAACAACCAGGGTGCCGCAATCAACCATGCGCCAAATAAAATATTGACAAAGCGTAACGGCTGCGCCACTTCGCTCATCGCCATGATCGAGAATGTAACCACCAGCGCACCAATCACATGATCGCTGTCCGCAGCCGCGCCTTCGGTATCGAAAATTACACGCGTGAGCATCAACGCGATGCCAATGGCAACACTGATCCACATAGTCCACATAAAGATAACACCGCTGCGCATTATCTCCCGCAGCACGGTCATGGGAGGCGCGTCAAAGCTGCCTGACTCATCAGTGCCGCCGTTTTCCATGGTATCTCCGTGCCACAATACATGCCATAACGATTTTCCCTTTTGTCGCCGGTCTTTCATGAACTGTAGCGTTGCCAGGATCTCATCGAGCGAATAGGGGATCTGCAACAGCATGGCTAACGACGCGATCAGGCACGGTGTACACCAGGTACCGATTATAATGGGCTGGATAATAATAAAATAAATACTGACCACGCCCAGCGGCACAATCAATATTCCGAAGAACAGCACCATCCATGGCATTGTGCGCCAGCGCCGTTTGTCGCCGATGATACCCGTGACAATTTCCAGCACATAGACTGTAGCGCCCAGACCCGCATCCGCAACCGGCCATGCCTCTGATACCTCGGAGGTAACAATGCGCACGGTCCCGTCGTCAAAGAACGGATCCCAGGCATTGTCAATATGGCCCAACTGAAACGCCGCCATATAACGTGAGAGAAACAGACCCACAAACGCAAGCGCCACCACCGCAATTCGTTGAGTCATTGTAGACGGATTGCTGTTCCAGCCTGGCGGCGCATCCGGTCCTGTCATCCGGGCAATCGGGCTGACGCCGGGCGCCGGCGGCACGCCTACCGCAAAAAGGATGACGAGCGCCCCAACCAGGGTGTCGTTAGCGTACGCTGCCGCGCTCGAGGTCCAGAAAATGAGCGGAGCGAACAACAGCCATACACCCAGAAGCGCTGTGATCCAGCGCGCCCAGCCGTAATCGCGTGATAACGACAGCAAACCAAAAATCATGATCAGCGAGCCCGTAGTGACATCACTCGCTGTCATCCACGTGGATGACAGCGGCAGCCCGCGCTGTGTGGGCGTAGTGAGCTCCTCGGATACCATCCAGGATTCCGCAAGCCCGAAGATGAACGGACTCGATATCAGCCACAATCCCAGCGCTACGTTGGCAAAATGGCACCATAGGGTTTGCAAGTGCTCGCTGTGTTCCTGCTTACGGTTGTCGCCAATTAGCGCCGCGCTCGGATAGGGGCTATCTTCAATGTCTTCCAGCCACAGTGGCAGAGGAATTTTGTTGCGCTTGTACCACGCCCCCGGGCTATGTTTTAGATGGCCGATAATTTTCGGCAATGTTTCACGCAGCGTATGCCTGGGCCGCCAATTCAATAGCTTCCTGGCGCGCGAAATATCCAGTTCGAAATGATCGTCCGACAAGGCCACCATGAATGGTTTGACGAAGGGTTCGATCCCGCGATCAATGGCATCGGGGACGACATCTTCCATTCTGTTCTGCAACCATGCGCCAGCAACCGCAACCGTCTTGGGAACCTGATGCGTACTCCAGGCTTCACCATGAATCAGTTGACCCATCAAATTCTGTAGTTCTTCATAGCTTTGCGTGACCGGATCGCCAATCAGCATTGTAACTTCGTCAGGCAAGTCCGCACGCCGCTCGACCGCCTGGCGAAACGCGCGTGCCACGTCATCCAGATGCACGAATGACTGTCCGTGCGATATGTTGCCGGGAAATACATGGCTCTGCATCTGCCGCTCATAAATGCGCTGAACCTGGTTAGCCAGCGATGGCACTTCACCCCAATCGGTGTAGACTCCGGCCAGGCGAAATATCACTATCGGTATGCGCCCGTGGTGGATACGAACCTCATTTTCCGCCGCCACCTTCGATTGCGGATAGGGCCATTTAGGCTCCAGCGGTCCTTCCTCGTTGATCGGCAAACCCGGCTTGGTAGGCGCGTGCACCAGCATGGTGCTTGCGTATATGAACTGCTCGACCTCGAACGGCTGCAGCGCCTTCAGCAGGCGCTGTGTTCCCTGAACATTGACTTTATCGTACAAAGGATTGGGTTCATCGGAGAAATCATAAAAGGCGGCCAGATGAATGACGGACGCA
>JBKJYB010000315.1:0-4848 GCA_046716045.1 Nitrosospira sp. | reverse complement strand
GTTTTGGCCTGGGCGCGCTCATTGGTGCATTAGTGACGGTACCGACGATGTTGCGTGAGCGTATTTCGATAAGCCGCCTGCGTAAACAGGTTGACATGCTACGGATCGAGAATGATGATTTGCGCGCTACAAAGAAAGAGAAAGATGCGCCTTCCGTGCCATATGGATTCTAAGGTTGAGCGGGTTCCACGTAGCGGCAAATACCCAAATACCCGGACTTAAAGCAACTGAAATGCAAGAATAGCAACGAACGTAGGCGGCAGTGCGGCTACCAGTAAACCTAATGGATGAATCACTTCATCGTTGAATGAACCTTTGAGTATGGAAAAGCCTGCCGGGTTGGGAGCATTTGCAATTACTGTCAGGCCGCCACCCGCGACGGCTCCGGCGACGAGCGAATACCGTAACTCCGCACTCGTCCCTTCCAGCAGAGAGCCAAGATAAGTAAGCGCTGCATTGTCGGTGACTGCGGTAAGAAGGGTGGCACCGAAAAAGAGTACAGTACTATCCATCCCCGCCAACATGGGTTGCAACCACCATTTCTGGTGCCCACCCAGCACAATCAACCCGGCAAGAAAAAAAGCAACCAATAATCCCTCACGCAGGATCAACCGATCCTGGTAACGTTCATATGCGTGGGTAAATCCGATGAAGAAGAGCAACAATCCTATAAAGACAACCGGGTGATGGGCAAACACCACGACCC
Organism: Nitrosospira sp.; assembly: GCA_046716045.1. GTDB lineage: Bacteria > Pseudomonadota > Gammaproteobacteria > Burkholderiales > Nitrosomonadaceae > Nitrosospira. The sequence goes on along the minus strand of JBKJYB010000315.1, from coordinate 4,142 downwards.
CAATCAGAAAAGTCAAATGCACAAGCACCACCAATAAGGGAACTTCAATGCGCGGAGCATCCTCTTCATTCTTCATTTTTGATAATTCACGCTGAAATAGAAAAGTGGCTGCCAGAGCATTCACCAGCACGGCAAGCGCGGCTTTCCAGCCGAATGTGGTAAACATGAACGTAGTGTCCCATCCCCATTTGCTGGCCACCATGAGTACGGGTGGCGCGGCATACGATGTCATGGTCCCTCCGATCGAGACGTTGACGAACAGAACCCCGAGAGTGGCGTACTTGAGCGGCGTCGAGATTCCCTTGGAGTAATAGCGCTGAAGCAGAATCAAACCGGCCAATGTCATGGCTGCCGGCTCGGTGATAAAGGACCCCAGCAATGGTACAAATGATAGTGTGATGAAATAAAATGCTTTTCCGTCCGGCCAGGGAATGCGCTGCGCGATAGCCTTGACGCAAAGCATCGCGCATTGCAGGATAGGACGGCTGCCCGCAATCACCATGATTGCAAACACGAACATTGGTTCGATAAAACTCTGTCCATCAAGATAAGTAGTGGCGGCCTCCTTACCTTCAATGATCAGCATCACAATGACCAGGATCATTGCCCAGAAGCCAAAAACCACCTCCACCTCACCCAGAAAATGCCAGATACCCGCGTGAGCCGGACGGGTGTGCGCCAGCCGCTCGAAGAACTTGGTCGAAAAAGTATGAATTAGCGCAATGCCAAATAGGGTGGCGCCAATAATCTCAATAGCGGTGGGATTCATTCGCTGTCGACGGGTAAGCTAATCCCGATTGGCCACGCTGCGGAAAAACTCTTGTTCAAGGCTTTGGGGTATGCTGGGGATCTACAGCCTATATGCTTGACGAACCTATTCATTGAATATCCGGGTATGTAGAATTCCCATTGCCGGAAAAATTGCTGGATAAGCGAACTCAACCACATATGCTGTGCTTATATTATCTATTGCGCCAAAGTTGACAGCTGGCTGGCGCAGTGTTGATAAACGAAACTGATAAATAAGCTCACCGGAACAAGAGATTCATTTTATTTCATCGCATCGAGGTTGGCTTGCGCATCCGCATTTCCCTGCGCGGCGGCTTTCTTAAACCACTCTTCGGCTTTGGCGGCATCTCTCGGCACACCTTCACTGGAGTAATACATCACCCCCAGATTATTCTGGGCATCGACATTTCCCTGATCGGCGGCTTTCTGAAATAACTCTATGGCCTTGGCGGAATCTTTTGATACCCCCTCACCATTGGCATACATCAAGCCGAGATTGAATTGTGCATCGGCATACCCCTGCGCGGCGGATCGATGAAACCACGCCGCGGCGGTCTCAGGATCGTTGCTTAAAATTCTGCCTGATGAGTCCTTGGATATGGCTTCGCCCGTGTAGTACATCACACCGAAACCATTTTGTGCTTTAGGATCTCCAGCATCCGCATCTTTTCGTAATTTTAGAAATTTTTCTTCCGGCGTTGGCTCATTTGGCGACGACGGCATTATCTTGTTCATTAGCGCAGACTTTTCTTCTGGTGTTAACTCTTTCTCCAATATTGATGGGATTTCCTTTTCAGACGTGAACTCATCCGCAAGTTTAGCTTGCGCTTCTGTAGCCGGCGTTTCTGCTTTAGGTGTATTCACAGGCGCTTTTTCACTACAACCCGCAAACATCAGCGAGAAAGCGGCAAGCAATGAAACAGCAAGAATATTCATCGAATATTCTCCTCTAACCTAAATCCGCCCCACAGCGAACTCACCCCATAGGTGAAGATCAGGTGGCTCAAGATGTTTTTATGGATCATAGCGTCCAACCGAAAAATGAGTGAAAAATGAGTGAGAAATGAGCGGTATCCGCCGGATTCACTCATCTGAATTGCAGTCTTCCGGATTCAAATTTTTTGCTGCGCTCGGAGGCAGCCCGAATACATATTAAGTTTATGGAAGCGCCTTATAGGCTGTAGTACATATCAAACTCCACCGGATGAGTAGTCATGCGAAAGCGCGTAACTTCCTCCATTTTGAGTTCAATGTAGGCGTCGAGCATATCATTCGAAAACACCCCGCCGCGAGTGAGGAAGTTGCGATCCTTGTCCAGATTGTCCAGTGCCTCATCCAGCGAAACGCAGGGATTCGGAACCCGGGCTGCTTCTTCAGGAGGAAGGTCATAAAGATTCTTGTCCATGGGGTCGCCGGGATGAATCTTGTTCTGGATGCCGTCAAGTCCGGCCATCATTAATGCGGTGAATGCCAGATAAGGATTGGCGGTGGGATCGGGAAAACGAACTTCGATGCGCCGCCCTTTGGGGCTGTTGGCATAAGGGATCCGCACCGCGGCAGAACGGTTGCTTACCGAGTAGGCAAGATTGACCGGTGCTTCAAAACCCGGAACCAGGCGCTTGTAGGAATTGGTGCCTGGATTGGTAATGGCGTTCAAGGCCTTGGCATGTTTGATAATGCCGCCTATGTAAAACAGGGCCATTTCAGAAAGTCCGGCATAGCCATTTCCGGAAAACAGATTTTGCCCGGCTTTCCAGATCGATTGATGCACATGCATGCCGGAACCGTTATCGCCGACAATGGGTTTCGGCATGAAGGTCGCTGTTTTGCCGTAAGAGTGAGCGACGTTGTGCACCACGTATTTGAATACCTGGGTCCAGTCGGCGCGCTTCACCAGACTGCTGTATTTGGTGCCGATTTCGCACTGCCCGGCAGTTGCGACTTCGTGGTGGTGTACCTCGACTTCCACACCCATTTCTTCCAGCGCCAGACACATGGCGGAACGAATGTCATGCAAAGAGTCGATCGGAGGCACGGGAAAGTATCCGCCTTTTACAGGGGGACGGTGCCCAGTATTACCCCCTTCGTATTTTTCCGCGGAATTCCACGCCGCTTCCTCGGATTCGATTTTCACCGAACAGCCGGACATGTCCGCATGCCAGGTGACAGAGTCAAAAATGAAGAATTCAGGTTCCGGGCCGAAATACGCGGTGTCACCGATGCCGGTCGACTTGAGGTAGGCTTCGCCACGCTTTGCCAGCGAGCGTGGATCACGGTCATAACCTTTGCCATCGGAGGGCTCGACCACGTCACAGGTTATGAGCAGCGTAGCCTCATCCATGAACGGATCCATATGAGCGGTTTCGGGGTCGGGCATCAACAACATGTCGGAAGCCTGAATACCCTTCCAGCCGGCAATGGAAGAACCATCGAATGCATGGCCGTCCTCAAGCTTATCCGCATCAAACGCGTGGGCTGGAAGCGTCACATGCTGTTCCTTACCGCGAGTATCGGTAAAACGCAGATCAACGAACTTGATTTCGTTTTCCTGAATCATTTTAAGAACATCGGCTACCGCCATTTTTTTCTCCGGAGCAGAATTTCGGTTATACGTATAAAGATACGTCATCAAATGCACAATCAGAAAGCAGGAATTATATCAGTATGAACGCCGTCATGGAGTTGCCCTTTAAGCCGGGCAGGGTGCGGTGAGTAACTGGCTGCGGGTGCCTCTTGTGAGGATGGCATTCATTGTAATCCTCAAGCCAGTGATTGAAACGTCTTATTACGTTTTTTGCATCTAGCCCGAATGTTTCATAAATTGACGCGCGTCCTCGTTGGTCTTTTGTTTCGTATGGAAATTTTGTTCAGTCCGGCGTATGAATAACTACGCCGCTCTTTCACAGAATCCCCCTGCAAAACAAAATCCTGCGCAATCATCACGCAAATTTATGAAATATCCGGGCTAGGCGGTCATGTGCATACGCATAATTCCGTTTAGACGTTTTAATGAAGGATTCGGCCATGCCATTTGATTCCGGGCGCCTGACTGGAGTTATACATGATCATGCGCAGTTTGGGCATGAAAGGCGGCTCCCGAGCAATGCCCCCACCCCCCGCCCCAGTTTATCCCAGCGGCCGGCGCAAGATTCTCCATTATGCTTATCGCATTCCAGAGCGGAGTGAATGAACCCAAAGCCGACCTGGCGGTCTCAATAGAGTAGTTGTAAAAAAGGAGTCGTTATGGATTATCCTTCAGGCTGGCAAGATGAAACACTTAAACCTTTTCCTCTCGTCGTCGGGTTAGCTATCAGTGCAGCGGGTCTGGCACTGGTTTTATTCGCATGTGGGAT
>JBKJYB010000314.1:0-4318 GCA_046716045.1 Nitrosospira sp. | reverse complement strand
CGGGCGCGGACGCGGATCTTGTCAAGCCACTGTACCGGCGCATACAGAAACGCTACGAAGCGATTTATCTGAAAACCAAGGTTACCAGCATTGAGGCTCAGGAGCATGGCTTGAGAGTCACATTTGAAAGTGCGTCCGCTACCGCCCCGGCACCCGAACCGCAGCTCTACGACCGTATTCTGATGGCGGTGGGGCGCCGCCCCAACGGTCGCGATATCGGCGCGGAGAACACCGGCGTCAGTGTCGATGAGCGTGGCTACATCCCGGTAAATAAACAGCTGCGCACCAATGTGCCGCATATTTTCGCTATCGGCGATATTTGCGGTGAGCCTATGCTGGCGCACAAAGCGTCGCACGAAGGTAAGCTCGCCGCAGAAATCATTGTGGGTGGAGAACACGCAAAAGAAGCGGCATTTGATGCGCGCGCTATTCCCTCGGTCGCCTACACTGACCCGGAAATTGCCTGGATGGGTCTGACTGAAACCGAAGCCGGCAAGCAAGGCATCGAATACGAAAGAGCGGTGTTTCCCTGGGCGGCGAGCGGCCGCGCGATCGCGATGGCGCGCGACGAAGGTCTGACAAAATTGCTAGTGGACAAAAAAACCCGCCGCATTCTCGGTGCGGGCATCGTCGGCGTCAATGCTGGCGAACTAATTGCTGAAACGGTACTAGGGCTGGAAATGGGCGCGGATATGGAAGACATTGGACTTACCATCCACCCGCACCCGACGTTATCTGAAACGGTGTTTTTTGCGGCTGAAATCGCGGAAGGGTCGATTACTGATCTGTATATGCCGAAGAAATGATGTGCAGTAGTTCCACTTTGATCTGACGGCCCGATAAGTCCCGGTATGGTTGGCGACAAACCCGTCAGCAAGCTGCCCTTAGCGTGATCCACTATAAGTCGAGTGAGAGAGCGGGTGTAGGAGTTAGGATGCAAAACTGTCTACCGACAAAAAGTGAGTGTTGCGCACTTTCTTGACTCCACGCCATAAAAGTACTATAGTTCTCTTACTCTGCGAGAACCGTAGTTCATACACTTATAAAGGAACGAGCCGTGCACACCATTGAAATTGACTTCGATGTTTACAAACAGCTTACTATCCGTCGCACCACAGAAGACGTGAGCTACAATGACGTCATTCGTGAATTGTTGGGCTTGGGTAAGGGCAACGTCCATGAGGTTAAGGGCGCTGTGGGTCCATCTCCAGAAGATTGGGTTGCCAAGGGAGTACGGTTTCCAGCGGGGACGGACTTCCGAGCAAATTACAAAGGTCAAGTGCAAAGTGCCCTTGTCGAAAGAGGCGCACTTGTCCTCAACGGTCAGTGCTATGACTCTCCATCCGCCGCAGCGGTTTCCATCACTGGTAGTCCCGTGAACGGTTGGCGGTTCTGGGAATGTCGGCTTCCTGGCAAATCTGCGTGGCAACTCATCGAAGGTCTGCGTCGGTGAATTCGCCTCTAGCATTAAAACTCGCAATGCCCTGTACTCTCTGCCGTGCGCCACAGCAACTCAAGAACTCCCACATCATTCCGGAGTTCTTATATGAGTCGCTATACGACGAAATTCATCGTTTTCATGTTTTGTCGATCATTCCAGACCAAGATAATTCGCTTAAGCAAAAAGGGATTCGGGAGCCACTACTTTGTGAAACCTGTGAACAAAGATTCTCGGTCTGGGAGCGCTACGCCAGTTTGGCTTTGAAAGGTGGAATCGAGATTACCCATCGCAGAGAAGGAAATCTCGTGTACGTGAGTGGACTCAACTATGAGAAATTCCGACTTTTTCAGCTGTCGATACTCTGGCGTGCATCTGTCTCGACACTTCAATTCTTCGAAAATGTTCGCCTCGGAAGGCATGAAGAAATTCTTCGTCGGCTACTATTGGCCCAAGACTCCGGAAATCCTTCACGCTATGGATGCCTGATGTTCGGATTAAAGTTTGAAAACGAGAATTTCACGCAACTCATCATGCCCCCAGAGCGACTGAAGCTCTCAGGGCACATCGCCTATCGTTTTATATTCGGCGGCTTTATGTGGGTCTTCCTAGTCTCGAGTCATGGCGTATTACCGCCGTTGTCAAACGCCGTTCTACAGCAGTCAGGCGAAGCGCTGTTCGTTATCAAAGATATACGCGAAATGCAAAATCTTGTTCGTTTTTCCGAAGAATTAGTTCGCTTAGGGCGTAGTCAATGAAGGTGCGATCATATCAATATTAATCAATAGTGTTATCCATTGATCCTTTGTAGCAGCATCTTCTTCAGTCTTTAGATTCCGAAATAGTCGCTCGACAAGAGGCGGGAACCGGACAAGATGCGCTCTATCCGCACCATGTCGGGGTGTGCCGTGTAGAAAATCAGATACCGGCCAAAGGGAACGACACGGATGCCTGCGCCGAATTCCTCGTGCAAGGGTGCGGCTTCGGGAAATGTAACAATGTTGTGGCAGCGCTCGCAGATTTCTCCGATATAAGACAGGGCGCGGCGCGGGTTGTCGCGAGCAATGTAGTCGGCGATTTCTTCAAGGTCAAGCTCGGCGAAAGTCGAGAAGATACATTGCATGGAAAGCATCAAGCCCGCGTGTCGAGCATGGCTTGATACTTTGCCTCAAGACGTGCAAAAACATCCTCGGCGGGCAGGGCGGAGCTTTCGATGCCTTCGCGGATTTTAGCGCGGTATTCCTCAATCTCGATTTCGCGCAGACGCTCCCGCCCTTCAAGCGTGCGCAAGGCCTCCCGTACAACTTCGCTCGCGCTGGCATAACGTCCGCTCTCGATCTGCTGGCGGATGAAATGTTCGAAATGTTCGCCTATGGCGTAACTGGATGGCATGGCGATGGCTCCCTTGAATTGATCGCCCTCAAATATTATCAATTATTGATAATCCATGCAACGACGGAGGGAGAGCAGGGAACCCGGCCCGCTGTTCGTTGTGGGTTCCGAAACAGCGACTACGATATTAACGACAGGGACGGGATACAACTTTCGCGGCCTTCTCGTTACCTGCGCGGGCGAAACCGTGATCTGTCCTTGTTATTTACTTACCCACCACCGCCGGACTTAAAGACATCACGCAGCAATTGGTATATGTGCAGATTTACATAAACCAATCGAGTTCAACCCACTGATCCAGGGATTCATTCACGTTCCGCGTTGCGGTTGGGTGAGCTTCATGCCTACCCTGTATTTGTGATAGAGATCCAGTACCCGCGGCACATAGGTTCTGGTCTCTTGAAACGGCGGAATCTGATTTCCGTATTTGACGACATTGTTCTCCCCCGCATTATAAGCAGCCAGCGCCAAGCTTATATTGCCATTAAACATTTTCAGCAAGTCACTTAGATATCGGGTACCAGCGTGAAGATTCTGTACGGGATCGAAGCGGTCGGTAGCGCCATATCGCTGTGCGGTTTCAGGCATTAGTTGCATCAGGCCCGCCGCGCCTTTCTTCGACACCGCCGTGGCATTGTAAGCCGATTCCGCGGAGACCACGGCATGTATTAGCGCGCTTTCCAGGGCGTAAATCCGAGCGATCTCTTCGATGATGGCGCCATATTGAACCTTGGCCGGCGTATCAGACAGCCTGTCGCGCGTACCGGCAATTGTTTTCTTGACAACGACGTCGTTAGCCGCCGTAAATGGAACGTAACGTTTATCCGTCGGTACATTGCTGAAATGTACAACGCCATTATCGTCGCTAAACCAGTAGATAGTCGCATTGGCCGGCTGTGCCAGACCGTATGTCAGCAAAGCCGTAAAGGTGAATGCAAGCGGCGAAAAAAGTTTCATGACTATGTCTGGCGAAGGAGTGTCTTCATTTCCCGTCTTTTTTCTGTTCTTCGATTCTAAATTATACGCATGCTTGTGGCCAAGCATTAAGTTAATAAGAAATCGTTCCTCATGTTCTAACTAAAAGGGAGTCCAATATATTTCCACTGAAAATCTACTAGCCCGGATATTTCATAAATTCGCGTGATGATTGCGCAGAATTTTGTTTTGTAGGGAGATTTTGTGAAAGAGTGGCGTAGTTATTCATGCGCCCGACTGAACAAAATTTCCATACGAAATAAAAGACCAGCAAGGACGCGCGTCAATTTATGAAACATTCGGGCTAGGTCAGATTCTTGTATTACGACAGAAACTACCGTCCACTTAAGTAATCCGCAATCGCGATAAACTGCGCCACCGATAAATTCTCCGCCCGCTTCCTTGGGTCAATTTCCAGCGCTGTGTAGTCCTGTGGTTCAAGATATCCGTGCAACGTGTTGCGCAGGGTTTTGCGTCGTTGCGAAAATGCCGCGGAGACGATTCGGGCAAATA
>JBKJYB010000313.1:0-2574 GCA_046716045.1 Nitrosospira sp. | reverse complement strand
AGCATCACAACGGTACGGACCGAAAGCGTCGGCACGACCCTGAGATAAGCACGTGGAGCGCGAATTACATCGTGCAATCCAGCCTCACCAAGAAAATTAGCAAGTTCATGTTCCCATACGAATGGATGTATCGGAATCAAGGCGTGCGTCTTCACCATCGCGGCAGGCAGGCCGACGGTTTCGAAAGTAGGCCATACAAGTGGCAGGCTATGTTCGTTGCCTATGCTCGGGTGATAGAGGGTGAGAGGCACCGCTAGCCAGTGCAACAGGAAATTACGCTGAAATTCAGGGCCGTAAGTGGCGAGTGCCTCGGTATCGAAACCGAGTTTGGCGCGCGCAGTAGGATAAAACGGATGATCGAGAAACGCACCGAGCCGATCATAGTGCAGTAGGTAGGCATGCCAATTTGGCAGCTGCGTGTCTGTCGCTACGCCATGCAGCTCGCGTAACTCGGTAAACCAGCGTTCGCGTTCGGTTTCGCTGACTTGGCGATGCTCAGCGGCAACCTGGCACTCTGCCGCAAATGCGTTAAACGGAAGTACTGCGGCTGGGTGAAGGCCACGGGTGAAACAAGTGATAATGTCCTCTATCGCATACAGCTCCCTAATCTGCCCACCCTCCTGCCATAGCAGCGGGAATCCGGCTCCGCGCCAATCTTGCATGAATGTGGATTTGACGACTGGAATCCACAGGCAGTCGTCATCGTCGAAATGGGTTACCTTGAGCCAAACAAAGTTAACCTTTGCATACTTACCTAACCCCGCAGGCAATGCGGCGTTAGGTATCAGCTCTGAACGGCTCACGCATTCGCGTACGTCTTCGCGCAGCAAGGTATCAACCACTCGATGACAAATATATACAGCATGCTCGGCGTCAGTGTGCTCCAGGTGGATATTGTCAATAGTTTCCTTGACAATCGTTTTCATGCGTCTATCTTCCATGCTAACCCATTAGTGATCCGGTCCATCTCCAGACCTAAACATTGGGCATCTGAACCCGCTCCGCGCAGTACTCCAAGATAATCCTTGTTAGAGTTGGTCAGATGGATAATATCGCCGATCATGCGTAGCGGCTTATAAGTGACCTGAATGTCATCTGCATACCGGACAAATGCTTCCGGCGCATTGGCCAGTCGGCCCGCAGAGTGTGCGGTAAAGTAACGAATTAATCCTGCATCGGGAGCGATATTCAAATGTGGGAGAGGCTCGCCCATATAGAGGCGTAAAACGATTTCAAATAACGGAATGCCGAGCGTGTCTTGCATTAAAAATTCGCGATAATCGCCAATATTACGATAGTTTATTTCTATCAGACGAGGACCTTTATCGGTCATAACAAATTCTGTGTGGCACGCGCCAAACCCAACACCAAAGCAGCGAATGATGTCGACCACTTGGGTTTCTTGCGCGTTTGTTAACCCCGTCCCCCAGCTTGCCTCTAGCTCGACAAAATGCGGTGGCGGCGACAATTTCACTTTAAATCCACCGAGTATGCAGACTTTCTTATCGTCGCCAATAGTCTCCAGCGTGTAGAGGGGACCTTCGATATATTCTTCGAGAAGCAAAGGTTGTTCCGGCAGAGTGCTCCAAACAGCAGCACATTGCGCCTCGAGTTCGGCACGGCTGTAACTCAGGCTGACCTGCTGACTGGCAACGCCTTCACGAGGCTTGACGATACATGGAAATGGAACGCTGTCCAAAACTTGAGCAAGCGCCGTCTTATCGCAGACAACCGCAAACCAGAGCATATCGAGACCGCTAGTTTTTAAGTTAGCGCGCATTTCCGCCTTATTTTTGGCGCGATACGTGACATGCCAGTTTTTGCGTGACAAACCAAAATAGTCGGAAACGATTGCTGTACTGGTTTGCAGGTGGTCACTGTTGGAAAAAATTGCTACCGGTGTCTCCGCACGGCAAGTGATCGTTTCGATTACTGCAAGCGGGTTGAACACATCACAGGCGACAATTTCATTAGGGTAAGCAGGGAGCCCCACTTGATTAAAATACTGCCTGTGAGCCTCAGCATGATCAGTCAATAAAACGATGGATAAGCCAAGGCGTTGTGCGGCCGGAATAAAGCCAGCATTAACAGAATCGGTTATTACGTGAGCTAAAATAATCAATTCTTTCATGAGGTGCCTTTTTAAATATCAATTTGCAGTGTCAGCAAAGCCGACCGTCCTGGCGAAGGCAACCGGCCCTGGCTGTAGTCAACTCCGCGGAAGTAATAATCTTTATCGAATAGGTTGTTGATCCCCAGGCTTGTGGTAATTTTTTTGCCGTTCCAACGAGATTTATGGGTTACCCGAGCATTCCATACCGTATAGGACGGGATCGGACCGATGGATCCGGATGCATTTTCAGTTACGGTATTCGCCCCATCGCTAAATGAATCGCTTTGATACAGGCCATTGATATTCCAATTCCAGCTACCGCTGCGATAGTTGACCCGCTGACTTAATTGATGATGAGCTGCAAGAGGTAACTCCTTGCCAACAAATTGACCGGAAAGTTGTTCGGTATCGACATAGGTATATGCCGTTACAAGCTCTAGACCCTTGAGTTGTTCCGGTCG
>JBKJYB010000312.1:0-5371 GCA_046716045.1 Nitrosospira sp. | reverse complement strand
TATAATACGGCAGGCAAGATGGGAATATTCCTGCGGAATGACTTTGCACGGTCCGAGCACCATTGCTTTTTCCGGACTCAATGGCTCATTGCCAGTCACATCCTCCAGTTGATCGGTTACAACCGTAATCTCCAATTTTTTACCCGCAGGAATAAGCGCCCGGACGCCCTCCAACGCTTGTGCGAGATAAAACAAACTGAAAAAATTCCTCACCTGACTCTCGGCAAGCGACTGCCCTTCGCTATCCGCGGTGATGCTCCAGAGATGGAAGATATGACCGATCGCCCTTCCGTCATCGCGGATAGCACTCAATAGAAGATCGTAATCATGCCGTTCACCGGGGCGCATCGTGTAATGATCCTTATCCCGCCGACGAAATGCCGAACCAGCGGAAACCACGATGGGTTCGATTCCATTGCTTAATAAATGCGTGATCAGTGCTGTACCAAGGTGATGCTCATCCTTGAAAACTATACATCTGGCCGGATCTGAGAGAAAGCCGTCGAGTGCAAGCGCAACGCGATCGGCACGCCGCCATGAAGGTGCGTAAAACCAGTCGTCCAGCGATCTGACGCCTGATCCATTCCCCTTACCCATCTGCGCTCCGGTTTTAGTCGCGATCGCATGTCGGGCATTATCGTTTGCTGCGCCGGGTTTAACCCAGTAAGACTGACGCTCGAAAGGGTACGTTGGCAATGGAACACGGCGGCGATGCTCCCCGGTATAGAAATTTTCCCAGTTGATGGCAACCCCGCTCAACCAGAGTTTGCCAAGGCTCAGATACAAATGCCGTTGCGCCAAATGGGCTTTTCCCGGATGAGGTAAGGATGAAAGAATGATCCGTTCTGGACTTGCATCGGGATGCCGTTGTGCCAGAGTAGTCAGGGTTTCTCCGGGTCCAACCTCCAACAGAATGAGAGCCGGGTTGCTCAGTAATTCACGCAGGCCATCGCCGAAGCGTACCGTCCCGCGCAAATGCCTTCCCCAATAGTTGGGATCAGTCGCTTCCTGGGGAGTAATCCAGTCACCGCTGAGATTGGAGAGAAATGAAATTTTTGGCTGGCGTGGACCAATCTTTCCGACCATATCGACGAAAGAAGGCAACATCGGCTCTATCATCGCGGAATGGAATGCATGGGAGACATGCAATCGCCGGCTGGCGATACCTTTACCTTCCAGGTCCTTTTCCGCGGCTTCGATCGCCGTCAACGTCCCGGACAAAACGCAAAGCGCTGGTCCATTGACTGCTGCCAAATCACAGTTTGCGTTCAAATAAGGCGTTATTTCCGCTTCCGGCAACATGACCGCAAGCATTGCGCCGGATTCCATGCGCTGCAATAGACGTCCCCGCATCGAGACCAGATGCAATGCATCCTCCAGTGAGAACACATCGGCCAGGCATGCGGCAACGTATTCGCCGACACTATGGCCTATCATGGCCGTGGGCAAGACACCCCATGACATCCATAGCTGCGCCAAGGCATATTCAATGACAAAGAGAGCTGGCTGCGTAGCTTCTGTTTGCGCAAGACGCGCGGTCGATGCAGCCTGATCTGCCTCGCCCGTGCCTGGATAGAGAAGTGTCCGCAGATCGAAATCAAGATATGGTTTCAACAAATCGAGACAACGATCGAATTCCCGCCGGAAAACCGGTTCGTTCTCATAAAGATCACGAGCCAAATCGACGTGCTGGGCACCCTGTCCCGGAAAAAGAAAAGCCACCGGAGGGTTTTCGAACGCCACTCGCCGGGCGAGAAAGCGTTCCGCATCACGGCTTTCCAAAAGATTGATCGCGTCCTCATTGTCGCGGCAAAGCGCGATAGTTCGCTGGGAAAAGCTTTTTCTTCCGATCTGGAGCGTATAAGCGACATCCGCCAAGGGCACTTCAGGATGTACTTCCAGTTGATCACGTAAACGGACAGCCATTGCCTCAAGGGCGTTGCCGCTGCGCGCGGAAAGCGCAAGTATCTGCCAATTGCGGGAGGGCCCGGAAGGTTTTGCTGAGGGAGCTTCTTCAAGAACCACATGAACATTCGTGCCACCGATGCCGAACGAACTTACTCCCGCACGGCGTGGCGTCGAACCATCAGGCCACGTTTTACCGATGGCATTAACGTAGAAAGGACTTGTGGAAAAATCGATCTGAGGATTAGGCCGTTCAAAATTCAGACTCGGTGGAAGAGTCCGATGCTCCAGCGCCATCACGGTTTTGATCAGACCGGCAACGCCGGCCGCGGCATCAAGATGCTCTACATTGGTCTTGACCGAACCAATGCCGCAAAATCCGCGTCGTTCCGTGCTCTGCCGGAACGCCTGCGTCAGTGCTGCGATCTCGATGGGATCACCCATCGTCGTGCCGGTGCCGTGCGCTTCCACATAACTGATCGTGTCAGCGGATACGCCTGCAATCGCCTGGGCGGCAAGAATGACCTCTGCCTGCCCTTCCACGCTGGGTGCCGTGTAGCCCACCTTGGCCGAGCCATCATTATTAATCGCCGAACCCTTGGCCACCGCGTGAATCGTATCGCCATCCGCCAAGGCATCAGCCAGGCGTTTCAGCACTATGATTCCCACCCCGCTGCCAATCACGGTGCCCGCAGCCTGCGCGTCGAAGGCACGGCAATGACCGTCAGGCGAAAGGATAGCCCCAGCTTGGTAATGATAACCGCTTTCATGCAGGAGATTGATCCAGACGCCGCCCGCTATTGCCATATCCGCTTCATGATTGAGTAACCCCCGGCAGGCTACGTGAATCGCCGCAAGGGAGGTCGAACAGGCGGTTTGCACCGTGATTCCAGGTCCGCGCAGATTGAGTTTGTAGGAGACAGTCGTGGTCATCGAATCCTTGTTATTGCCATTCATCAGCCCTTGCAAGGAGGATATGTCCCGCATGTCCGAGAAGTGTCCGCTGGAAAGCAGATTGAGCAGCAGATACGTGTTCACACCGCAGCCCGCATAGACGCCAATCGGATTCCGGTAAGTCGAAGCGTCATAGCCCGCATCTTCCAGCGCTTGCCATGCGGTCTCCAGGAAGAGCCGATGTTGCGGATCCATCTCCGCCGCCTCGCGCGGGTTATAACCGAAGAAGGAAGCATCAAACAGATCCACGCCATCCAGTCTTGCCCCGGCTTTTACATACAGCGGATCATCCAGTTGCGTAGCCGGGATACCACGGTCCAGCAAATCGTTATCGCTAAATGAAGTAATTGACTCTACCCCATCGCGCAGGTTGTGCCAGAAGGCATTGACGTCGTCCGCGCCAGGAAAACGGCCCGCCATTCCAATGATTGCAATTTCAATGCCTGTGCTCTCTGACAACTCGTCTTCATGGTGCATCAATGAATTCTCCCTGCTTTCTGCTTGCGTTGAATAAAAGCGCCACGTTGACGCTGTGCCCGCTCCTGGTGGTGCTGCAAGGACACATGCTCTATCCGTTCCTGTCCGAGAAATTTTGCCAGGCTGGCAACTGTGGTGTATTTAAAGAGATCGATAATGGCGATGCGAGTGTTAAGCCGTTCTTCCAGCTTGCATTGCACTTTGATCAATAGCAGCGAATGGCCGCCGAGATCAAAAAAATTGTTATGCAACCCAACACGGGGAACTTCCAGAATTTCGGCCCAGACCTCCGCGACCAGGGTTTCGATTCTGCTGACAGGCGGGTCGTACTCCTGTTCGTTTAATTGCTCAGGCAAGGGCAGCCTCTTCCGGTCGACCTTGCCGTTGGGACCGAGCGGCAGCGCATCCAGAAAAACAAACAAGCTCGGAAGCATGTAGTCGGGAAGAACCGTGCCAAGCGCTGTCTTAAGCAGTGCCGAATTAAGCAGCACTCCGGCATGGGCTGCCACATAAGCGATCAAACGCACCCCATTGCGGCTCTCCTGCGCCACGACCGCTGCATCGCATACACCAGTCTGTGCCAGCAGCTGCGCTTCAATTTCACCCAACTCGATACGGAAGCCGCGTACCTTGATCTGATGGTCGAGGCGGCCTGCATACTCCAGTTGCCCATCCATCCGCCAGCGAACCAGATCGCCGGTACGGTAAAGACGTTCCCCGGTCTGGCTGAATGGGTCGGCAACAAAACGTTCGCCTGTTAATGCGGGGCGATTGAGATAACCCCGCGCCAGGCCAGTTCCCCCCATATAGAGCTCACCCATAGTGCCGGGAGGGACCAAGTTGAGGTCTTCATCGAGCACATACGCCTTTCGCTCGCCGACGGGCCGGCCGATGGGTGCATAGTCTCCATCGATACCCGCTGCGGCGCTGCCTATCCAGGCGGTTGGTGTAATGATCGTTTCTGTCGGACCATAGGCATTAACAAGTCGAACGTTCTCGAATGCCGCCTGGGTCGCGGCAAGGTCTGCGGCAAACCATGCTTCTCCTCCTGCGATACACGTTCGGACTGAAGCGCCGTTTCCTCGATCGAGCGGTAGAAGCAGTCGCAAGTAAGCGGGCGGCAAGTGCAGCGTTGTTATCCGATGCGTCGCAATCAGGTCGGTGAAATTATCGCTTGCCAGCCCCCGTGCCGATGACAGCACAATCGTTGCACCTCCACATAACGGAGTCATCCATTGTTCCGCGGCAGCGTCGAAGTTTAGCGAAAAAAACATCAATTCCCGATCCCCGGGTTGAACATCGTAAATCTCGCTGATGACTGTCAAATGCATCGCCAAGGGACCGTGAGGAACTATCACGCCCTTGGGTCTGCCGGTTGAACCTGAGGTATAGATAACATAGGCAAGGTTATCGCCATGTAATGCCACCTCCGGATTGGTCTCGATTCCATCGCTCAAATCAAGCATGTCCATTTCCAGCACATCAAGTTTTGACGCCTGCGGGATGGGAACCTTGATATGGTTTTGTGTCAGCAGCAGTTGGATGCCGCTATCTTCCATCATGTGATTCAGGCGATCCTGCGGGTATTCCGGATCGAGTGGAACATACCCGCCTCCCGCCTTCAGGATAGCTAGAAGACCCACTATCATTTCGATGGAACGTTCTACGGCAATTCCGACTTTGACTTCGGGCTTTACCCCCAGTCTAATGAGCCGGTGCGCCAGCAGATTCGATCTGCGATTCAGTTCCGCATAACTGAATTCAATGTTATTGAATATCACGGCGGTAGCATGAGGGCATTTTTCCGCCTGCCGCTCGATCAGTTGATGCACGGGTTGCATCGCCGCAAAGCGCGGCTCATTGACACCCCAAGCTTGGAGCTGCTTCTTATCACTTTCGCTAAGCAGATCGATGTCGGCAATTGATCGCCCCGGCTGCCCGACCAGCATTCGCAGTAAATGAACGTAGTGCCGAGCCAGCCGCTCAACGGTTCGGGAATCAAAGAGCTCGGAAGCATGAATGAAGCTGGCGTGCA
>JBKJYB010000311.1:0-3188 GCA_046716045.1 Nitrosospira sp. | reverse complement strand
GCAAGACAACCCGTTGAGAATGAAGCGGCCAATGGCCTCAGGAATGAGATCGGGACCGTTGCCATGGCCCGCACATCAGACCCGCATTCAGCTTCGGCGCAATTTTTTATCAACATTGCCAATAATGCTTTTCTCAACCATACCGCGCCTACGTCACAGGGCTATGGCTATACCGTATTTGGAAAAGTCATAAAGGGAATGGAAGTCGTCAACAGGATAGCCGACGCGCCTACCGGCTCAGCGGGGCCTTTCCCGAGCGATGTGCCTAACGTAACCGTGGTCATCGAAGAAATCAAACTCATCGCGGCGGAACCTGCTCCCGCGGCCAGCACCCCTGCCAAATAAGGACAAACATGATCAAACTGCATACCAATCACGGCATTATTACACTCGAACTCGACAGCGAGAAAGCGCCGCTGACCGTTCAGAATTTTATCGATTATGTAAATAGCGGACACTATGACAATACCGTATTCCACCGCGTGATTGACGGCTTCATGATTCAGGGAGGCGGCTTTGAGCCGGGCATGAAGCAGAAACAGACTCGCGCCACGATTCAGAATGAGGCTGCCAACGGCCTCAAGAATGAAAAATATACGGTCGCCATGGCACGCACATCCGACGCCCACTCCGCTTCCGCACAGTTTTTTATCAATGTCGCCGATAATAATTTTCTCAATTACACGTCATCGACTTCTCAGGGTTTTGGCTATTGCGTATTTGGCAAGGTCACGGAAGGCAAGGATGTGATAGACCAGATCAAGAAAGTAAAAACGGGCGATCGCAGCGGGCACCAGAACGTGCCACTGGAAGACGTAGTGGTGCAGAAAGCGGAAGTGGTGCAATAACCGGATCGCTGCGAAAGTATCCATGAACAAAAATTTCCTTTCCCTCTGCTTTGCCGCGGCGCTGTGCATATCCTCCACTACGCTGCATGCCCTGTCCTTCGCGGACTCCGTGATCAGTTTTAAGGGAGGCACCGGTTTCGGGATTGACGATGGGATTAACGATGGAGAAGGCATCGATGACCTGCAGGCGGTAACGACCGCGATAAGGGCATTGGACGGGACAATAGTTGCCCTGGGCGGAGCCACCGGAACCCCAGGTACCATCACCATGCGCTTCAGCACTGGCGAGGTATTTGACGGGGCCGGTCCGGATCTCCGGCTCTACGATACTTTCAGCTTCCTGGACGGATTCGGCCTGGACATCAGCGCTGATGGGTCCAGCTTCACGCACGCCTTTTCCCTTGTGGGAGATCTGTTGAATTTTTCGTGCTCACCCGAGTCCCCATGTGCCACGGATGTGGACATATCCGGTGCGGGACTCAGCGAAATCAGTTACCTCAGGCTAACCGCCGCAGGCAACAGCGCGCAAGGGTTTCCCGAAGCCTACACGCTTGATGCCGTGGAAGCGCTCAACTTCCGTTCCTCCGCCGTTCCCGAACCTGGAATACTTGCGCTGCTTGGCCTGGCTGCCGCCGCGCTAATCGTTATCCGCCGCCGGAAGTATTGAAGGATCTGTCTTGTGGGATCTCTGAACACGTATGACAGAAAATTTTTATTGGGAGAAATCATGTCCACTTTTCGACTTCTTGCAGCCATATTACTCAGTCTCTGGTTAGCGGCGCTCAGCGGGTGCGCAACCACCACCGCAGGTGGGGCGGTAGGTGCGAACCGCTCTCAATTCATGCTTATTTCCTCGGAGCAACTGGAGCAGACAGCGGCGCAGGGCTACACCAGAATGAAAGCGGACGCGACAGAAAAAGGCGTGCTGAACCAGGATGACAAGCTGCTGCAGCGGGTACAAGCCATCGCCCGCCGGATCGAACCGCAAACCGGCGTGTTCCGCCGGGACGCACCGGGCTGGAAGTGGGAAGTCAATATTATCGATAGCGATCAGCTCAACGCCTTCTGCATGCCTGGCGGCAAGATCATGTTCTATTCCGGGCTAATTAATCGCCTGAGGCTGACTGACGAGGAAATTGCGGTTGTAATGGGGCATGAAATCGCCCATGCCCTGCGCGAGCACTCGCGTGAGCAGGTATCCCAAGCCATCGCCGCACAGGCGGCGATGGGTGTTGGATCGGCAATGCTTGGCCTCGGCCAGGGTGCGGCTCAGCTTGCCAACGTTGGTTACGAGGCGCTGATAGCCACCCATTTTAGCCGTACCGACGAAGCGGAGGCCGATCGTATCGGCCTGGAGCTGACCGCCCGTGCGGGCTACAATCCGCGCGCCGGAATAACCTTGTGGCAAAAGATGATGAGCGCCAGTGGCGGCACGCATCCACCTGAATTTCTGAGCAGCCATCCAGCCGACTCAACCCGGGTTCAGCAGATCGAATCATTGCTGCCAATCGTTATGCCGCTCTATCAGGCCGCGCGCCGCTGAAGTTGAGCTGCTATTGCGGGTTGTGTACAAAAATCCCGTGATCATCTTTAGATTTGCGATGCGAGTTCGCGTCTACAAACGTCCGGGCCGATCAAGCTAAACCGGGCCGCGTATCACACGGCCCGGTTTAGTGGTGCAACCATTTATTGCGGTAAGAGGTAGTGCATCACAACGGGTAGGGCAATGAAATGGACTCCTCCCTCCTAGCGACTTCCTGGCTGGGTGCATCATCCAGGCGAGAAAATCTAGATTGACGCGCCACCAAGGACCGGGCCATATGTGATGCTTGGCCCGGTTTTGTAACGCAAACATCTGTTCGCAGTCTCTACCTGACTACTTGATTACCGTTACATTCACGGAAGCGGGCGAAGCATTGCCTGCCGCATCCTTCGTCACTACCTCGATAGTATGTGTTCCGGCCGCGACTTTACGGATATTCCAGTTGTAACCCAGCGTGCTCCCGGTTCCGGTCGCCTTCAGCACGCCATCGACATACACCGTTTGCGTAATACCGGCGGCGCCGCTATCGTCGGTTGCATTTACACTGATCGCCACATTGGTGCCCGAAACATTGCCCGCCACCGGATTGATGATTTTTACCACTGGCGGTGTGGTATCTTTGGGAACCGTTACGGTTCCGTTGGCCACATTCACCGTTACGGCGGTCGAGGCCTTGGAGTTGCCGGCCGCGTCGAATGCATAGGCAACCAGGTTGGACACGCCGTTGGGTGTGCCGGCCGAATCCCACGTGAATCCGAACGGCGCCGAAGTGTCGATGGCCACCGTGGTGCTGTTGA
>JBKJYB010000310.1:0-4124 GCA_046716045.1 Nitrosospira sp. | reverse complement strand
TGCCGCCAGCTTCTCCCGGCGTATAGACGAACGTCCAGTCCTGATAACTCAGCGCGCCGGCGAAAGTCGCATAGCGCTCGTGAAAATTGGCTCGCTTGAACGGTTTCTGAGTCGAGAGACTATGGACTCCAACAATTCCGAGGCCGGGCCTCCTGATCAGCCCCCACTCGGCTCTGCCCGTCATGGGATCAAAAAAGATCTTGCGCAAATGCCGTTTGGCTATCGGAAAACGGTCGTCGAAAAGTAATCTTTCCAGAGAATCCGGGTAACGTTTGGGCATTCCGGGCGAACTCTCGTAGTATGCCCCGATCGCCCGTCTGAATTGTTCTCCCGTGAACATAAGGTCCACTTCTTTTTCCCGCCGTGCTTCGGTTTGCCATAGTTGTCCCGCGGCAGCCAGAACAATACCGGCCAGCGCAACCGCGAAGAGCATCCAGATATAGGTGAATCCTCTTTCCGCACCCATGTCTCAGACCCCTTTTTCACCACGCCTCGTAAAATGTGCCATCTTTTGCCTGCTCAGGTGAACCGCTACGCACATCGTAAACGCCACCGCCATCACGGGGGGGAGGCACGGCAACCCACGTTGCCGCGCTTTCCGTCAGCGGATCGACCGGAATAGCACGCAAATAACGCTTCTCCACCAATTCGATCAGTTCGCTTGGGTATTTTCCGGTATCACTATAAAATTTATCAATGGCATCGCGCATGATGCTGAGATCCTGCCGCAGCACCACTTCCTTGGATCGGTCGAGCGAATTAAAATACCTGGGAACCACAATGCTTAGTAAAGTTGCAATGATGGCCATCACAACCAGTAACTCGATCAGGGTAAAACCGGAATATCTCCAATTTCCTGCCGAGACCTCGCCGGCTTTCCCGGCACTTTGCCTAATCCTCAAAGTGAAAGTGGAATAAGCTTTGCGCATCTTTCACCACCTGTCGTAAGCAATGCCATTCAAGCCAATTTGTTGCGAACGGGAGTACACATCGAAAACATCGTCGCCTTCCTGCGGATTGTCCGGCGGGCTTTCATAAGCGCGCTTACCCCAGGTTTCGGCGTCAGCCAGCGCCGGGTCGGTGGACATGGGATCACGGGGCAATCGCCGCAAAAAATAGATCTTGCGCTTTTCCGGGTCCTTGGCATCGGGCATACCCACAACCAGATCCTCCAGTTTGCGCGGATATTCCGATTCGTCCGCTTTTCTGACGATGCGTCCATCGCCTACCGCCCGCTTGTACGCATCGAGCGCTTCCCGGATTTGCCTCAGCGCCACCCGCAATTCTTTTTCTTTTTCGCGCTGCGCGGTGAGTTCATACAACGGCATGGCCGAAGAGACCAGAACCGCCATGATGGCGATAACAACTGTCAATTCGACCAGGGAAAAGCCGCAGTTTCCTGCCGGGCTCGCGACCGGAATCATTTTCGCCATGCACTCAACGGATCTCGATGTTCGCCGCTGACGGCAGCGTAACCTCTACGGGTGGATCTCCACTTTCGCTCTGCAGTGTAACGCTCTTTATACCGACTTGAGCTGTACCCGATTTTTGCGCAATAATTTTGAACTTCAGATCCACAACCCCCCCACCCTTACCCAGTTTCAACTGGCGTGTTCCGGATTTCTCTCCGTCATCCAGCGCTTCAAGCTGGGTCGCGTCGTAACTCAGTTCCAGTTCGGCGGCGGGCAGATTTTCCGCACCGGCGAGACTAACGCTAACCGTGAAATCCTTGCCAGGCGCAACCTGTTCCGGCGCGATCAAAGATAGCACTGGCGACGCGGCTTGAGGGGCGGCATCACGCGCCGCCCGAGACTCATCCAAAAGAGAAGGGCGCTGGATGTCACTCTGAGATGCCACCATGCCCGCCGTGGGTGCGGATGATATCGCCAGCGATCGCGCCGCGACCTTGCCAATCGTTACCGGCAGCATCCCTATGGTGTTCTCCGTGCCAAAATGAAACTCGCTGTCTGATTTTGAGCGCCGTGAAATATTGCGCACGATACGTGGCGTTATCAGCAGCGCAATCTCGGTCTTGTTGCGGGTGAGGCTCTGGGTCGAAAATAATTTACCGATCCAGGGTAAATCCCCTAATCCGGGAACCTTGGTAAAAGTGATGCGCTCATCGTCGCTGATCAGCCCCGCCAGAACCTGGGTTTCACCATCTCTCAGCGTCAGCACGGTCGTCGCGGTACGGGTGCCCACCTGATAGGCAAGTCCCCCGTTTGCTATCTGCACTTCTTTGACAATATTGCTGACTTCGAGACTGACCTTCATCGATACCTCATCCTGAAGCGAAACCGTGGATTCGACATCCAGCTTAAGCCCCACGTCAAGATAACTCACCGATGACGCCACCCCGACATTGGCCGTGGCGGTCGTGGTAACAACGGGAACTTTATCGCCGATGAGAATTTTCGCTTTCTCGCGGTTCTTGACACGAATGCGCGGATTGGCAAGCACATTGATGATCCCATCCTGTTGCTTGAGGTTGACAATCAACGCGGGGTTGGCGACAAACCCGGTTAATCCATCAAGGTTCCCGCCGTTGTCATTGATCCCGGCGCTACCAATCGTCCAGGTTGGAGGAATACCGGCGGCCGCACCGCCCGCGGTGAGCATGTTCACATTGATCCGGTCAGGATACTGTAAACCAAGATTGAGCAACTTATTGCGTCCGATTTCCAGGACTTCGACTTCCAGCATGACTTCGGGCTCGGCCAGATCATTCAACGTGACCAGCCGCTCGACGAGTCGAATCGCGGCCGGCGTGTCTTTCATGATGAAGAGGTTCAGCTGTTCGTCCACATGGATATCCTTGGTTTTGACCAGCCCCTTGACCATGGCGACCATCTGTTTCACTTCCACGTTCGCGACATAAAAACTGCGCACCACCAGTTCCTGGTATTCCTTCTGCTTGGCGGGCGTATTGGGATAAATCAACACCGAATTTTCGTTCAATACTTTGTGTGTCAGTTGGTTCGTCATGAGCAGCAGCTTGAACACATCCTCAATGTAGGTATTGCGCAGGAAAACGGTGGTTTTGGTATCCTGCTTGACGTCCTTGTCGAAGACAAAATTGATGCCCGCGGTGCGCGCCATGATTTCGAATACCGATTTCAGGCCGGTGTCGCGAAACTCGAGGGTAATCGGCTGCTTAAAGCCTGTTTTTAATATGGGTTGCTCCATACTCCCGGCTCGCAACTCAAATTCCGTAATCTGTTTTATCAGTCGGCGGGCATCGCGTTGCATCGGATTTTCCTGCAATACCGACCGGATCCCGGCTTCCGCCGCAGTATAGTCGTTGCGCTCAAGCAATACTTCCGCTTGTTTCAGCGCCTCGATATGACGGCGGTCCATGTCGATGGCCGCCAAACCCACCTGCGCACGTTCATTGCGCTGATTCAACTCAAGTACATGGCGAAATCCCCGCTCCGCGGCATCGAGATCGCCCGAGGACCGGGCATTCTGGGCCTCGGTGAGCAAACGTCCCGCCACCGCCTCGCGCTGACGCGCGAGCACCGCGCGAATCTCCAGATTGTCCGGTTCTTCGCGTGCCGCCTTTTCCAGGCTTGCCAAGCCGGTATCCATCTTGCCCTCGGCAATAAGCTGCTTGCCCTCGACAAAAGCTTTATTTGTCGCGCATCCGGCAAATATGGCCGGGATCATCACGATCAAAATATACTTTCCAGTTTTCATCGTGGGTTTCTTTATACTCCGCCGCCTGTCGAAAGCATCTGCTTGGCATTGAGCGGTATATAAGTAAAGGTAATGGCGTGATCGGTCACCTCATCCACCCGATATTGGTTATCTATTTTATCTCCCACCTTGACGACATAGTTGCGTTCAGCCAAAGCGAGAAAGACCTGTGTTTCATCCCCCTCGATCACCTTGCCGAGATATTTGAACATAAGGGGCGGCGGGGCGGGCGCCTGGGACTTCGCGGGAGGAGGGGGCGGTATCCACGATTGACGGCTAAAAAGGTCGCCCGCCTGTGCACTGAATTTTCTGCGTTCCAGTCGCTCAAGTTCCAGTTGCGCGGTGTCATCTTCGGCGGCGGGCATCTCCTTCATCTCCCTTTTTGGGACCTTTTGTTCAGGAACGGTGGATGCCGGATCCGCGCCGCC
>JBKJYB010000309.1:0-13034 GCA_046716045.1 Nitrosospira sp. | reverse complement strand
GTATTTATTTTCCTTTAGGGGTATCCAAGCAATGGGAATTCTGCAAGAATTCGTGCTGTCATGTATGTCGGATTTCATGCAAACTGACTGATCAGAAGGCATCTGAAGCTCCCGAATATGAATTACGCGCTCTCAACTCATCCTCCGTTGATCCAGCCATATCGCCTGATTTTATTTTTTATTTTCTCTTTCAGGTACTTATCTGCGTTAGAATTGACTTTTCCGCAAAATACTTCAAACGAACAGCAAACCTACTTGCTGTATAATTTTTTTCTGTAAAAGCGTCTTGATATACGTCACCAGAGATATAAAAGGAATATTAAAAATGCCGCAAGAACTGCGTAAACCAGCTACTCCTTACAAACTGAAAAAAGGAGAGAGCTACATGAGTTCCAAGCAGCTTATGCATTTTCGCAGCATACTGGAAGGGATTAAAGTCGAGTTAGGGCAGGATATAGATCGCACGGTGCATACCATGCAGGATGAAGCCACAATCTTCGCTGATCCTAACGACCGTGCCAGTCAGGAGTCAGACATGGCGCTGGAATTACGCAATCGTGACCGTGAGCGCAAGTTAATCAAGAAAATTGATGAGACCATTGCCAAAATAGACACTGGCGATTATGGTTATTGCGATAGTTGCGGCATTGAAATTGGCCTGAAGCGTCTTGAAGCCCGCCCCACTGCCACTCTCTGCATAGATTGCAAGACTCTCGACGAGATAAGGGAAAAACAGGTAGCTAAATAAAATTGATGTCGTTTTCCGCGGGCCTATGTGCATCTGCCTGTTGTCACAAATTTATTTTTCCCGTAAAAAAGCCCCTATCGCAAGATAGAGGCTTTTTTCATGACCCACCGTAAAAGGAATTACAGCATAGAGCCGTATTATCTCAGTTAAAGCTTATGAAGCAAAAACTTATGAAGCAGCGTTGTCGGCACCCTCTGCGGTGACTGCCTTCATACTAAGACGTAGCCGTCCCTTGTCGTCGGCCTCCAGGACCTTGACCCGCACCGCTTGACCTTCCTTGAGATGATCGGCGACACTATTGACCCGCTCGTTGGCGATTTGCGAGATATGTAACAAACCATCCTTGCCTGGAAGAACGCTAACGATCGCGCCGAAATCCAGAAGTTTCAATACGGTCCCGTCGTATATTCTGCCCACCTCCACCTCAGCGGTGATGTCTTCGATACGTTTTCTCGCCACTTCGCCACCTTCGGCGTTAACACAGGCTATCATAACGGTGCCATCGTCAGCGATATCGATAGTAGTCCCGGTTTCTTCAGTCAGTGCACGGATTACTGCGCCACCCTTGCCAATTACGTCACGGATTTTTTCGGGATTGATTTTAATTTTAATGATACGCGGCGCATGTTCGGAAATATCCTCACGCGTTGAAGGCAGTGCCTGCTTCATAATTTGAAGAATATGCATGCGTCCTTCCTTGGCCTGTATCAGTGCGGCATGCAGAATATCTTTGGTGATGCCCTGAATCTTGATATCCATCTGCAGCGCGGTGATGCCCTTCTCAGTGCCAGCCACTTTGAAGTCCATGTCGCCCAAGTGATCTTCATCCCCGAGAATATCGGTCAGTACCGCAAACCGGTTGCCCTCTTTAATGAGCCCCATGGCAATACCTGCCACATGCGCTTTTAATGGCACGCCCGCATCCATTAACGCGAGACAGCCACCGCAGACCGACGCCATGGAACTGGACCCATTCGACTCGGTAATCTCGGATACGACGCGTAGCGAATAACCAAACTCTTCGGCGGAAGGCAGCACCGCGACCAAAGCTCTTTTGGCCAGACGTCCATGCCCGATTTCGCGGCGCTTGGGCGTGCCTACACGGCCAGTTTCGCCGGTGGCGTAGGGCGGCATATTGTAGTGAAGCATGAAGCGCTCGGAGTAATCTCCCTGCAGAGCATCAATTTTTTGTTCGTCCCGCCCTGTGCCCAGCGTTGCAATCACCAGCGCCTGGGTTTCCCCGCGAGTAAACAAGGCGGAGCCATGGGTGCGCGGTAACAAGCCGTTGCGGATCGTTATGGGACGAACAGTACGCGTATCACGTCCGTCTATACGAGGCTCGCCATCGAGAATCTGGGAACGTACTATTTTTGACTCAAGAGCAAAGCAAGCCTCCTTTACAACTTGCCCATCCGGCCCATCTTCCGTGTCGACACCGACTTCAGCAAAAACTTTTCTCCAGATGTTATCTATAGCCTCGGATCGTGCCTGTTTCTGCCTCAATTGGAATGCGCCGCGCAAATCCGTTTCCGCCAGATCAGCAATTTTTTCAGTTAGCGCGGTATCCGTTTCCGCCGGTGTCCAGTCCCATGCGGTAACCCCCGCCTCGTCGGCCAACTCATTGATGGCGTTGATTGCCGCTTGCATTTGCTGATGACCGTACATGACCGCACCCAGCATGATGTCTTCGGATAGCTCCAATGCTTCAGATTCCACCATCAGCACAGCTTGCTGCGTGCCTGCCACCACCAGATTCAACTGGGTCTGTTTCAGTTCGGTCGTGGTGGGATTCAAGACATACTCACCGTTGATGTAGCCAACCCGGGCGGCGCCAACAGGACCATCGAAGGGGATGCCGGAAAGCACCAGCGCGGCGGAGGCCCCTAAAAGCGCGGGTATGTCCGCGTCCACCTCATTATCGGACGACAGAACGGTGGCCACGATCTGTACTTCATTGTAAAAACTTTCGGGAAATAGCGGGCGGATGGGACGATCAATCAGACGGCAGGTAAGAATTTCTTTTTCGGAGGGGCGGCCCTCACGCTTAAAGAAACTGCCGGGTATTCTACCGGCAGCGTAGCTTCTTTCCTGATAATCCACCGTCAACGGAAAAAAATCCTGACCTTGCTTGGCATTTTTTGCGCCCACCACAGTCACCAGAACTACGGTGTCGTCCATGGTAACCATCACCGCCCCGTGCGCTTGTCTTGCTATCTCCCCGGTTTCCAGCGTTAGTTGATGACGCCCGTAGGCAATACTTTTCTTGATTGATTTCAATTAACTACCCTTTTTCAAAAAATCATTCCCGTCCACTTGCGGTCAACCAGCTCCAGCACGGGATGTGTCCTATCGTCTATCGCAAGAGATGAGAATTTTTATGTACTCCGCAGGTTCCCGTAATGAGAGATCGATGGTCTATTTGCGTAAGCCAAGACGCTCGATCAACGTACGATAACTATCAGCGCTGCTGCGTTTAAGATAATCAAGCAGCTTGCGGCGGCGGCTGACCATACGCAATAATCCGCGACGGGAGTGATGATCCTTAACGTGCGCTTTGAAATGATTTGCCAGATCATTGATACGAGTGGTCAATAATGCCACTTGCACTTCGGGAGAACCCGTATCTCCAGCGGCACGCTGATAATCGCGCACCACCTGTGCTTTTTGATCGGTTGTGATTGGCATGCGTACTCTCCATTAAATGCCTGATGCGAAAGGCCGTTATTTTACTCTTTAACAGCGCGAATTCTCAAGTAATATGATGACTTTATTTTATCGCTGATGTAACTTGAATAACCAGCGCGAGTGGATCTTTCTTGATGCAAATCTTCCCTTGATATCAATGCAACCCGCTTGTGCGGCCACGATATAGCCCCGAATTCAATACGCCTACCTGTGCTAACCCGCTGTATGCGCGGAATGAATCGAGGCAAGTCCCATTTCCGTATCCGCGTAGCGTACCACTGTAGACAACGTGGAACACGCGGCACGGGAGTCCACGCCGAGACGCAGTAACGTGCCGAGCGTCACGGATCGTCGCAGCAATAGCGGCAGCAGGCGCATCAGATCGGGACTGCCGTCGCGGCGTACCGCGCCGAGCAGAATCGAAGGGGGGGAAAACTCCACTGGGTCCGAGATTGCCCGCACCGTCAGGAATGGCAACCCGGCATGGGCAGCAGCCTCCGCCACCGCGCCGCTTTCCATATCCACTGCGCAAGCTCCGGTAGCCTGCGCCAGCTCATGCTTTGCGGTTGCTGAAGTCAGGACCTGCGTACTCGCCGCCAACATGCCCCCCGCGACCCGCAAGCGGGCGGGCAGAAGCTGCCGCAGACGGGCACGCCAGCCCAAATCAATGGGCAATAAGCGGCCGGCGTAAATCGACTCTGGCAACACCAGATCGCCCGGCCGCAGGCTGGAATCCAATGCGCCGGCAAGCCCGAAACTCATCAGGGCGGTGGCCCCGCCTGCTTTGAGGCCTTCCGCCGCTTCGCGAGCCGCCTCCGCACCTATCCCGCAGAGCCATATCGCCGCGCTCTCTCCCAGGCTGATTCTTTTATTAAACGGTAAGCGGAGTGAGGTAACGCAGCGAGCTTCCACCCGCATTGCGGTTACGATACCCACTCCTCTCACGCAGAAGTCTTCCGGGTCAGCGCATGAAATCTAGCCAAGGCCCACAGCGGAAAGTAACTCGTGTATCCATGATATTTCAGATAGAAAACGCGGGGGAAGCCCGGAGCGGTAAACCAGGGCTCATGCCATAGGCCATCGCTATCCTGCTCATGCAACAGGTATGCTATACCACGGGACACTTCATGGCTATGGCCCTCACCCGCCGCCATCAGACCAAGTAGCGCCCACGCCGTCTGGAAAGATGTGCTCGTCTCGAAATGCCCCGCTTGTTGCGGTTCGGCGTAAGAATTGTTACCTTCCCCCCAGCCTCCGTCATCGCGTTGCACGGACTTTAGCCATTGTACCGCGCGGCGAATGGCAAGGTGGCCGGAATCCACACGCACCAACTGAAAAGCTTCCAGTACCGACCAGGTACCGTAAATATAATTGCTTCCCCAGCGCCCGAACCAGGCCCCACTGGGTTCCTGCTCGCGGAACAGGTAGGTCAAACCCCGCTCCACTGCGTCCTTATGCCTGGATTCACCGTGTAACGCCAAAAAACCGGTACAGCGGGCAGTGACGTCGCTGGTGGGTGGGTCAAGCAAGGCACCATGGTCGGCAAACGGAATCTCATTCAGGTAATAATAGGTATTATCGCTATCGAAGGCCGCAAAGCCGCCGTTGCTGGACTGCATGCCGGCGAGCCAATCTGCCGCCCGTACGATGCTTTCGCGATAACCCTGTGGATCCGCCTGATGCAATGCCCATCCAATTGCGGCGGTGTCATCCAGATCCGGGTAATGGGGATTAGCATACTGAAAAGCCCAGCCACCGCCCGGCAAGTCAGGATGTTCTTCCTGCCAGTCGGCGGGTGCGTCGAGTATCTGATTAGGGATCAGCCAGTCAAGCGCTTTGCGAATCGGCTTCTCGTCTATGCCCGCACCTTCCTGTAATGCAAGACTCGTCAATACGGTATCCCATACGGGCGACGTACATGGCTGACACCATACACGCTCTCCTTCGTCCACCAGCAACCCCCTGAGTGCCTTGCGGCACTGCTCTCGATACGGATGTTCGTAGGGGTAACCCAGCAACGCCAGCGCCTCGCTGGCGTTTACCATCGCCGGGAAAATCGCTCCCAGTCCGCACTCGCCGTTAAGCCGCTCCACTGTCCAGCGCTCCGCGCGCCTTAGTGCGATGCGGCGCAGAAAAGGCGGAATGAATGGTTCGAATGGCGAGGCGGCACGCTCGATCAGCAGAAATAGCCGATTCAGCCGGGTGCGCACCGGAAAATAACCCCGTTCGTTTTCCGGGGACACTGTAAACAGCTCTTGAATATGGATGTTGCGCGGATTCGCGGCACGCGCTTTCAAGCTGCAAAGAATGGATAGCGGTACCGTGACGGCACGTGACCAGTACGCGATTTTGCTCAAATGGAACGGAAACCAGCGAGGCAACAATATGATCTCGACCGGCACAAACGGAACACCACGCCAGGGAATCTGACCATACATGGCGAGCATTATCCGTGTGAATACGTTTGCCCGTGCCGCGCCGCCATGTTCCAGAATAGCTGTGCGTGCGCGTACCATGTGCGGCGCTTCGGGCGAGTCGCCCACAAGCTTCAGCGCATAGTAGGCTTTGACTGTACAGCTTTGATCGAAATGGCCGCCGTAGTATAACGGCCAGCCACCATGCACGGGATCCTGTTTTTCACGGATGAATCGGGCGAGCCTGACTTCCAGGTCCCTATCCACATCATCCATGAAATGCATCATTAGCACATACTCCGCCGGAATCGAACAGTCCGCCTCCAACGGAAAACACCAGTGACCATCCTCTTTCTGCAGGGAAAGCATGGCCTTGCGCGCTGCGGTCAATCCATCTTCCAGCGCCGTTGAACTCAGGAATCTATCTTGCGAAGACAATCTGGCGGTACGCTCCAATCTTTTCATTCGTTTTTACCTCTATTACCGTACTACGTGAATCCATTTACGCATCCATCATCCAGTCCCGACGGTAACCTCCTGACGATGCAAGAAGCGGGTTTCATGGTCTGGTTTCCCTTGCGGACGAACCATGACCTTGCAACTGCTGGCAACCAGTATTCCAGAGGCCTGTCACATCGCAGAAAACAACTGATGCCAATAATGCTCTATTATACCCGCTTGAAATTAATCTTCAGCGTAATGGCTTGGCTGCGGGTTTATTCTGCACGGAATCGTCGTCAATTGGATCATCGTAGACCTCCGGTGGCGGGTCACCGTCATAAATCAAATGCTTACGCTGTTGTAAAAATCCCTCACGTACAAATAGATAGGGATCAAGCGCCGCCTGGTCGCGCACGCGCATGGGACCGGATAACCTCGCCCGCTTGTCAATAATACCCAGAACGGTGACGGGCCCCACAATGGCGGTACTGGCAACGGTACCCGCATAAAATAAAAGATTGCTGAAAACGCTCACGGGAATGCCCGGCGCATCCCGATAGCTACTGGGTCCGATCAAAGGAACAAACAGATAAGATCCTGTATTAACACCCCATACGCCAAGCGTTTGCCCGAAGTCTTCGTCATGCTGTACCAAGCCCATGGGTGCCGCCATATCAAAAAGTCCTCCCAGGCCAATGGTCGAATTAACCACGAAACGCAAACTGTCCTGGAATCCCTGACGTACCTTGCCCTGCAAAAAGGCATTCAGAATAACATTCGGGTATGCAAGATTGTCATAGAAATTCCCGATCGAACGTTGCATGGGATTGGGGATATACTTGATATAAACGTCGGCAACCGGCGCTAGAACATTCCGGTCAACCGCATCGGTGAAGTTGTAAAACTTGCGATTGGTTTGCTCGTTGGGATCAATCGGATCCAAGCCTGCGTCGTTCGGACGCATGGTCGCGCACCCGGTAAACAGCACTGCACATACTAACAATAGAATGGTTGCCGGTGTATGCTTCATAATCAGGCAAGGCGTAAACCAACCTTGTTAATCGTTAATCTCCCGGGGTTGAAATATTTTGGAACGCGGCATAATAATTCAAGGTGCGAAGTATAAACAATAATTGTCAAATTAGCGTATAACTTTCTATAGTTTGTGGATGCGGCGCTCGCCGGAGCGGCTCACGCACAGTGATGGGGGGCCTCCCGTCCTCGCGTCAGACTAGAGTCTCGCACTCCGAATGGGAGCGCGCAGTATCGCTGGCAGTATGACGAGTGTACAGATCAAAGTAAAAGTCAGCCCCACAGTAAGCATTATTCCGATACTGGCAGTACCCTGATGCGATGAAAACATAAGACTCGCGAAATCCACCAAGGCGGTCAGCGCGCTATAAAAAATGGCGCGGGCGGTACTGGTGTGAATCAGAACTTCGCTCACCATCTCATTATTCAGACTTCGGTGCACCATGTGCAGACTGCTATCGATACCAAGACCCAGCAACAGTGGCAAGGCGATAATATTGGCGAAGTTGAATGGCACATTCAACAGGATGGTGAATGCGGCAGTGAACAAACTGGACAGCAAAAGCGGAGTTAGCACTAACAGCATGTACTTCACACTGCGCAATATTATCAACAGTGCGACGATAATTCCCAGCAGCGCCAGTAAGAACGCCTGAACGAATGCCTGCACAACGGCTTCGCCTGCCTCAAGACTCACCATGGGCGCCCCAGTGGCGTTTGGCGCCACCTGTTGCACCGCTCGCACAAAACGCCGTAATGCCTCATTGTCGTTGAGATCTTCCGCTGGATAAACCGCCAACCGGTATTCACCTGACCGGCTATGCCAGCGGCTGCCCAACGATGCGGGCAGATCTTGCTCTTTAAATGGAGCAGCTTCCGTAGCAGTGTGCAGACTCTGCAAAGCAGCGGGTAACGTTGCAAGCAGATCTTCTTCGACGGAATGCAGCAGTTTGCGTTTTTCGTCAGCGTTGGTTGCATCGAGCTGAACGAACAGCGAAGTCAGAGACGCTTTGAGGGCCCGTACGGTCCGGGACGCGGGATGATCAGGACGCTCGGCCATGAATCGATCTAATGCCGTGGCCAGTTCATCCAGCGCTTTACGCTGCCGCAACGAGGCCTCTTCCCCGACGGCACGCGCCTTGGTTGAAACCGAAATCGGTCCCATCGTAAGCGCCATTTCGTCGATAAGCCGGAGTTTCTCCTCCTGCTCCACCGGCACGAAATCGAGAATCGTAACCACCTTGTTCACTTCAGGAAGCGCGGCCAGCCGCTGCGTCAAACGTTCCGTTTCCTTGTGATCGTTAGCCAGCACAACCGCGTGCCAGGGTGATTGGTCAGCGTCCGCAAGAAGTTCCCGGAAAGTCTGCACCGCTTCTCCGGTCTGGTCTTGCATATTCAGCAGATTGTAGTCAAACCTCACCTGGGGCAACAGGACAATCGCGGCAATTGCCGCTGCTGCCGTAGCGGCATAGGTCAATTTGTGCCATTTCAAAGACAGCTCGAGCACCTTGCCGACCGAACCCTTCGTGATGGATGCCGTTGGCGGCCGTTTCGGCAGATAACGCAGCAGGGCAGGTCCCAAGGTAAGGGTGACCAGCAGACTGATCACCATGCCGGTACCGGAGATGATCCCCAACTCCGCTACCCCGCTGTAATCGGTAGGCATGAATGCGTAGAAACCAATGGCGTTGGTGATGGTGCACGCAGTCAATGCGGCGCCGGCATCCCCGCCAGATATGTGCGCGGCTTCTGTCGGTGGAAGACCGCTTTCCAGAACCTCGCGATACCGCAGCAGAAAGTGGATTGCAAAATCCGCCCCCAAACCAATGTACAACACCGCGAACGCAATGGAAATCAGGTTCAGGTGACCGACCACGGCGGTAGCGAAGGCCGCGGTGAGAATCAGACCCATCGTCAGGCAAAGCAGCACATTGAGTATCAGTCCAGCGGTACGCATCGCGAAATAGAGCACCACCGCCACCATGATAAATGTAATTATCCCGGCGTACTCCATGCCGCGCAGCGAGCTGTTAAGCTCCTCTTCGGCCAGTGCCACCTCGCCGGTAACGCGCAATCGCACCGGCCCATCCGCCGTCACACCGGTATCTTTTGCCGCGGCATGCAGCGCGGCGATGGATTGTTCGGCCGGGAACATCAGAGTGTAATCCAGTCTCGGTTTTACTATGATCAGTTCCTGATATCTGCTTTTCTGGGGTTCGCCATGGAACAGGGATTGCCATGACAATACCCTGGGCGAACCTGCGAGCCGCGCATCCAAGGTTCTACTCAACCCGCTTAGTACGGGTTGAAGGTCCAGGCTGCGCCCCTTGCGTAATTCGTCCACCGCGCCAGTGAGTACAGAGACAAAGGCTGGCAGGGTGGGATCTCCGGCAATATGCGCGATTAGCGGCTGTGCCGCGGCCAAGCTGTCAGTGATCTGTTCCAGCTCCGCGACACTTTGGTAGAGCAAGCCATTGCGCGCGAAGAAATCATTCACGTTGGGGGGATAGACATCATGAAAATTCGTGGTGTCCTCTTTTAAACGCGCCACGAGACGGTCCGCCGCCAGATAAGCCTGCTCGGGTGTGGGCGCGTCCAGCACCACCAGCAGAGTTTCCATGTCTTGCGGGAAAGTTTCATTGTAGTGCTTCATGTTGACACGAAACGGCAGATGCTCGGAGAGCATGTCTGTGGTATCGGTATTCATGCCGAGATTACGCGAAACATAGACGCTGCATGCCACAGCGGCCAGCAACGCGCCAACAAGAATCCATGCGCCGTAACGGTAGGAGATGGTGGACCAGCGCGCAAAGATGTCGTAGATGCGGCTGTGAGAAGCTTTGGCTGAAATAGTCATCCTTCAGGAAGAATTTGGAACGATCAACCTGGTTTTTCTTATTCTTCTTCGGTCAGGGCGATCTTTTTCTTGAGCATGTCGATGAGCGTTGGGAAACCGTCACGCTGAAGGATGGCACGGTACTCTACACGTTTGAGCGCAAGATCGCTGACACCGTCGGCCAGGATATTGACAATGCGCCATCCCTCTTTCCCCTGACGCAGAATATAGTCGAAACGTACAGGCTCGCCCTTCAATGGAACGAGCCTGCTGCGCACCATAATCTGGTCTCGCGGCATGGCCTGCTGCTCCAGAATTTCGAAATGCTCACCCTCGTGACTTTTAAACCATCCCGCATAGGTGCCAATGCTGAGCTTCCGGAAAACATCCGTGAAAGTACGCTGCTGCCCGGCATCCAGCTGGGTCCAATTGGCCCCCAGGGTGGTACGTGCGATAAAATCGAGGTCATGAGTTTGATTGACGACGGGGGCCAGAAGTTCGAGACGGCCTCGATAACCGAGTTTTGCACCCTCGCGCATTGCCTTGATAAGAGACTCGTGTAGACGGCTTACGATCTGTTCCGGATTGCTGGAGTCTGTCGTCTCGGCCCAGGATTGGGACGTAAACACCAACATGACCACCACAATTATCTGGAGTTGCCATACAGACTTGATTACACGCAGGACTCTCATATTGACTACCTTTACCGCAAGTGCGCTAACCGCGCTGTTACGTAGCGCCAAAGTCCATGTCATTGCCGGTAGCATAGTGAACCCGTGACGGGCACCGCTGCGCTACCTGCCCCGGCCAACTGATACCGGCATTGCAAGTTCGCAATAATCGCGAACTTCGATGGCGCCGGTGTGCCATCGAAGTTCATGCGAATGCTCCATGCCAGCATGCTTTGACCGCTTGACTATCTTTATCGCTCCATCCTGACAGGAATTCCACCAATTGTTTTGCGAGCTTTCAATTCTTCGGTTGCCCATTTAGGTGTAGGCTCGGCCACCATCGGACCTGTCGTTCTCGGACCTCTGAGCGAGGCGAGCAATGCCTTTAGCGGATGCTGTAATGTATCTTCAACGGCGGTCGCTTCATAACCGCAATGGGCCATGCATTGCGCACACTTCGGATTGCTGCTGTTACCGTATTTTTCCCAGGGTGTGTCATCCAGCAGCTCCTGAAAACTGGTCGCATACCCCTCATCCGGCAATAAATAGCAGGGTTTTTGCCAGCCAAATATGTTACGCGTCGGATTACCCCATGGGGTGCACTCGTAATCCTGGTTACCGGCCAGAAAATCAAGATAAAGCTTGGAATGATTTAATTTCCAGTTGCGCTTCTTGCCGATTTCAAAAATACCCCGGAATAGCTTCTTGGTATCTTGTCCCTTAATAAAGATATCCTGCTTCGGCGCACGTTCATAGCTGAACCCCGGCGCAATGGTTGCACCCTCAATGCCTAGTTCCATGGCGTAATCCAGGAATTCGGCAACGTCATCCGCGGTTTCACCCTGAAACAGGGTGCAGTTTACGGTGACTCTAAATCCTCTTGCCACACACAGTTTTATCGCTTCAACCGCCCGATCAAAAACACCGTCCTGACAAACCGAGGCATCATGCCTCTCTTTCATGCCGTCCAGATGGATGGAAAAAGTCAAAAAGGGAGACGGCGTATAGTCATCAATCCTTTTTTTCAACAAAAGCGCATTCGTGCAGAGGTAAACATACTTCTTCCGGGCTACGATACCCGCGATGATCTGTGGCATTTCCTTGTGTATCAGTGGTTCGCCGCCAGGAATTGATACCATCGGCGCGCCGCATTCATCAACGGCCTGCATGCATTGTTCAAATGAAAGACGCTGGTCAAGAACATCTTCAGGGTAATCAATCTTGCCGCAGCCCGCACAGGCCAGGTTACAGCGAAACAAAGGCTCCAGCATCAGAACCAAAGGATATTTTTTTACTCCTTTCAACTTTTGTTTGAGCAGATAGCTGCCAACAGCTATCTGCTGACGTAAAGGAACTCCCATGAGTAAATCCTCCAAAAAACTTCAATAAACTGACTGATAGCCGCACAAAGATAATCTTCTTTTTTTATTATTATTATGAAACCCGTAAAGATTTCTTACGCTGCACTTGGCGGCCTATGTCATCTCTCATTTTTGCTTCTTCCTGGTGACATTTTATTGCATCAGTATATTAGCACGTATGGTTCATAAACTAAACACACAGCGGCTTCAGGGTTAATACACGAGCCTTGTTTGAGGCTTGGTCCGAATTTCCTACGGAAACTCTTTCATCCCAAATCCGGCCAAAAAAATGGGGCGCCGAGGCGCCCCATTTTAACTGACTTGACTCGATTAAAAGTTGTGACGGACACCAACCGTGTAGGTAGCACGGCTGCCTGTTGCATAAGCAGGCGCGTTAATGCCGCCAAAGTTATTTGCCGCCGCAGCGTTAGGATTATCCACGTAAACGTGCTGATAGCCACCAAAAAGGCTGGTGCGTTTGCTCAGATTGTGAATAGCGCCTACCGTAAAGCTGTCGGCATTACGCGCTGCTGCCGAATTGATACCGCCCGCATGCGCTTTGGTCATACCGCCTTGCGCCACCAGGGTAGTGCTGCCCCATTTGTATTGGGCGCCAGCATGCCAGATATTGCCGTCCGCGCCCCAGTTCATTGCGGAATTGCACTGGCCGGAGACAAGACCTGTGTCAAGCGGATTGGCCGTCAGGGAAGCAGCGGTGGTACAGGTTGCGGAACCAATAGCGTTGTTGATATTTTCATACTGACCGCTGAGCTTGAAGTTCTCGTAGGCCCAGGAAGCGCCGACTCGCCATACTTCTTCGGTTCTGAGACCCAGACCTTTTTGCTG
>JBKJYB010000308.1:0-3791 GCA_046716045.1 Nitrosospira sp. | reverse complement strand
AAATTAACGGCAGGCTCGAACCTTAAATATACCCAAGGAGATTAATTTGAAAAAGATTCTTGCTATTGCGCTCAGCTTAATCGCCATGACGACGACGGGGGCGGCAAGCGAGGTCGATAAACGCCAGATATTGCCTTTTAACGAAATGCAGCGCGATCATGTGCTTACCGAAATGCGAGCCCTGCTAACCGGAACACAGAATATTTTGGATGCGCTTATAAGGGAAGATATGGTGGCGGTGGCACGTTACGCGCGTTCGCTGGGCATGGGCATGGTGCATAAAGCGGAAGATCATCTCAAGGCGATATTGCCGGAGAAGTTCATGCAGCTTGGCATGTCGGTGCATAAGGATTTCGACCAAATCGCAAGTGACGCAGAATCCTTGAAAGATCCCAAGCATACGCTACGGCAATTGAGCGAATCCATGAAAAAGTGCAATACCTGTCACACCGGCTATCAGATTCGTGTCAAGGTACAATCCGCTCAACCGGGGACGCATCCTTCCCATAATCATTAACATTAGCAACGCAAAACGCCAGCAGATATTTGACGCAACGAGGAGAGGGCAAAACGGCTGCCAGCGAGCTTGTGTCAAAAGCTGCTCAGTATCAAGACTATAAAAAAATAATCAGGGTCAGGGTAACATTTCATGTTTTGAAAATATTACCCCGATCCTGATTTTGCCATTGTTATTATTATTCTTCCTGCATTATTATTATTGTTGCCCCTTCCATACTCCCTGTTTCTTTTCCCTGAGCCTAAAAAAAATCGGGTTAGGATTACCGCTCTCCCCTACAATCAATTTTCTCCATCGTAAGTCGAGTTGAAACTTCTTATAATTGCTCTATTAGCCTATAAGCAAATCTTATGCCAGTTATTAATAATTAATATATAACAGCCACCTACTTATATACTTGAAAATGAAAAAGACGGATGGTGTAAGAAGTTTCGACACCCCCGCGGGAGAGCATTTTCCAGGATGAACGTTACGGATAAAAAGCAATGGAGTGAGTCGGTGGGGTCAATTCATACATAAAATTGCGGCGGAATTCGATAGATTAAATTGTGGTCAAAGGGTCGGTGGCACGTGATCTGCTTCTTGATAATCAGCCCTTAAGGTACTCAATGCTTGACCCGAAAACCTTGAATGAGTTCTACTACGAAAATGACTTGGACTGCGATTTGATGCTCCTGGAATGTCCTGGCCCTATTCGAGCGAGCAGATCCACCTTGCTAAAGGGCGGGCAGAAAATGTGTGAGAGTGGGCTATGAAGCCCGATTGCCGTATTATGGTTCGTTAATACTGACCGGGTTCAATCATGACGCCGGAGAATCAAGGTGATTCATTAATGGTATTGCATCGTGTAACCGGCGAGGATGGTGCACCCCGGCTGCTACTTGCCGGTAAATACACGCTGGCCGCTCTCGGGCAGCGGCTGCACACGCTGCCCGCCGAATTGGTTGCGTATGCGGGCGACCCTGAATTACAGTGGGATTTGACCGGCATCGAGCAGATGGACGATGCCGGAGCGGTACTGCTGTGGCGGGCCTGGGGCTCGCGCCGTCCGCCGTATCTATTGCTGCGGCCCGAGCAGGAGAGGTTGTTCAACCGCATGAAGGAAGCGCCCACCCCGCCCGCACCCATTCCCCGTGATTTGCTGTGGCCCATCACCATTCTCGGGAAAGCTGTCTTTCTGTTGTGGGAACATTCGACCGGTCTCGCTATACTGATTGGTCAAATGCTGCTGGATGTAAAATACCTGATCGCTCATCCCGCACGCATTCCGTGGCGTGAAATTTCCGTAAATCTGTACCGTACCGGCGCACAGGCGCTGGGTATCACCGCGCTGGTGGGATTTCTCATTGGCGTCGTGCTGAGTTTTCTGTCCGCCAGGCAGTTGCAGACGTTTGGCGCTGACATATTCATCATCAATATTCTTGGCGTCAGCATTATTCGTGAACTCGGCCCCCTGCTTGCCGCAATACTGGTGGCCGGACGCTCCGGTTCTTCCATGACCGCACAACTGGGCGTGATGCGGGTAACCGAAGAATTGGACGCGTTGACTGTGATGGGAATACCTCACAGTCTGCGGCTGATCCTGCCAAAAGTTATGGCACTGGGTATAGCGATGCCACTGGTCGTATTATGGACCAGCGCCGTCGCATTGATAGGAGGGATGGTTGTTGCCGAAATTCAGCTTGGGCTGAGTTATCAGTTTTTTCTGAATAAACTGCCGGATGTGGTACCGGTTGCCAATTTGTGGCTGGGGTTGGGCAAGGGCGTGGTGTGCGGTATGGTGATTGCGCTGATTTCCTGCCATTTCGGCTTGAGAATCAAATCCAACACCGAGAGTCTGGGTGAAGGCACCACCAATTCAGTCGTGACCGCGATCACCGTCGTGATCATTATTGATGCGATTTTAGCCATTGTTTTTTCCAACGTTGGATTAAAGTAAGGCGAGAGCTGATGACGAACGAAGCGTGCATTATTGAGGTCGAAGGATTGCATACCCGCTTCGGCAGTCACGTGGTGCACGAAGACATTAATCTTTGCGTACATCGTGGGGAAGTATTGGCGCTGGTAGGAGGTTCCGGCAGCGGCAAGACCGCGTTGATGCGGCAGATGCTGGGTCTGGAGATACCGGCCGAGGGTGCTGTCCGGGTTTTCGACGAACCGCTGTATGGCCATGACCGCAAAAAATTGCAATCCCTGCGCAACCGCTGTGGAGTGCTGTTTCAAAAAGGCGCATTATTCAGCGCATTGTCAGTCTATGACAATATCGCGCTGCCGATGCGCGAGTTGCGGACGCTGGACGAGAGCATGATACGCGATCTGGTCATGCTCAAACTTAAGATGGTGGATATCGAACCGCAGCACGCGAGCAAGATGCCCGCTCAGCTTTCCGGCGGCATGATAAAACGCATAGCCTTGGCACGCGCCATGGCGCTGGATCCGGAACTGCTGTTCCTGGACGAACCTACCGCCGGTTTGGACCCGGAACTTAGCGAGGGGTTCGTCGATCTGATCCGGACAATGCGTACCGAATTGACGCTCACTATTGTCATGGCGACGCATGATCTGGATACACTGGTGGCACTTTCCGATCGCGTGGCTGTCCTGGCGGAACAGCGTATCGTGGCGCTGGGCAGTCTGCGGGAGG
Organism: Nitrosospira sp.; assembly: GCA_046716045.1. Taxonomy (GTDB): domain Bacteria; phylum Pseudomonadota; class Gammaproteobacteria; order Burkholderiales; family Nitrosomonadaceae; genus Nitrosospira. The sequence continues at coordinate 630 of JBKJYB010000308.1, read as the reverse complement.
TTGTGGGTACGAATCATCCATTCATCACAAACTTTTTCCGCGGTGAGCGTGGCCGGAAAGCGCTGGGAAGTACTGGCGATGCGCTCGAAAACACTGGCGGCGTTTTATAGGGAGTCATTATGGAAAACCGTGCCCATGCCATAGCGGCGGGTTTGTTCGTAATTTTTCTGAGCGCGGCCGTGGCGGCCGTTGCTATGTGGTTCACCGGAGGAGCCGCCACACGCGACAAATATCTGCTGGTATCGGAATTCCCTGTTACGGGACTCAATCCCCAGGCGGTGGTACGTTATCGCGGGGTGAGCGTCGGTAAGGTAGAGAATATCCGCCTGGATCCGAAAGATTCTCACTCCATTCTCATCCGTATCGCTGTAGATAAAGACCTGCCTCTGACCAAAGATGCGTACGCCCAGCTTGGCTATCAGGGCTTGACGGGCCTTGCATTTATACAACTGAATGACGAAGGCGGTAAAGCTGAAAGATTACAAACCGACCCGGACAATCCTGCGCAGATTCCCTTTCGTCCCTCCGCGCTGGATAGCATGGCCGAGTCGGGGCAGCGCCTGCTCAGCAACGCAAACGGATTGGTGGAGCGATTGAATCTGCTGCTTAGCGATCAGAACCAGACCCGGT
>JBKJYB010000307.1:0-5904 GCA_046716045.1 Nitrosospira sp. | reverse complement strand
GCATAGCCGTCGCGGGTAGTATGGATTTTGGCCTCGACTATGTTGTAGTCCATGCCATCAAAAAAACCACAGATGCGCGCGAACAAATCCTTCTGGTCAGGCGCATAGACCAATACCTGAATGCCCGTTCCAGCGGGTGCGATACGTGCCTTAACCACTGGCACAGGTGACTTTAACCGGTGGCTCAAATGACGCGTATGCCAGGCGATTTCCTGTGGGTCATGCAGCAACAAATAAGCGGGGTCGAGCACCGACCAGAGCCGCTCATGCGCGTTGGCTGGAATACCAGCGTGTTGCAACAATTCCAGTGCCTTGTTTCTGCGTTTTTTCAGCATACCATCTGCATGGATTGACTCGCCGAATAGGTGCTGCCGCGTTGTCCAGAACAAATCTTCCAGCAGCTTGCCCTTCCAGGCATTCCACACTTTTGGACTGGTGCCTCGAATATCCGCGACGGTGAGCAGATAGAGTGCGATGAGGTGACGTTCGTCCCTGACGCACGTGGCAAAATCTCCAATTACACCCGCATCGGATATGTCTTTCTTTTGGGCCGTGATCGACATCACCAGATGATTTCCCACTAGCCAAGTAACTAGCTCCGTATCCTCCGGCGGCATCCCATGTTGTTCGCAGAAATGCCTGGCATCGGTTTTGCCAAGCACCGAGTGATCTCCATTGCGTCCTTTGGCAATATCGTGGAACAGTCCGGCAAGATAGAGCACCTCCGGGCGTTCGAACTCGCCGATTAGCCGGCTGCATAGCGGGTATTCATGGGTGAGTTCCGGCGCCATGAAACGACGCATATTTCTCACCACCATCAGGATATGCTCGTCCACGGTATAAACATGAAAAAGGTCATGCTGCATCTGGCCGACAATGCGTCCAAACGCCGGGATATAGCGCCCAAGGATACCGTAGCGGTTCATAAGGCGCAGCTCGCGTGTCAGTCCGCGCGGCTGACGCAGGATTCTCATGAACATGGTACGATTGCGCGGGTCGCGCCGGAAGGCTGCATTGATGAGCGGCGCGGCCCGCCACATCGCTCTCAGTGTCGCCGCGCTACGGGCCTTTAATTCGGGATGCTGTTGCAGCAGCAGGGCACTTTCCAGGATCGCGCACGGATCTTGCCGGAAAATGGTTTCATCGCGTGCTTCCAGCAATTCGCCCCGCTTCTGAAAACGTTCATTGATGATAAGCGGCACTACATCCGAGCCGGGAAAAATGTCCGCGCGCAGTGTAAGTAGCAGGATGGTATTGATTTGCGTCACCGCCTTGGCGGCACGGTAATAATGCTGCATCAGCATCTCACTCGCACGCCGCGGCGGTTTGCCGGTTATATCAAATTCTTCAGCAAGAGAAGTTTGATAATCGAATAGCAGCCGGTCTTCACGCCGTCCTGCGAGATAGTGCAACCGGATGCGCAGGTTTTGCAGGATGGTTTGATGATGCTGGGCAAGGCGGGCTTCCCGCAGTGTGATAAAGCCACCCCTGGCAAGATCCTGCCAGGATTTTCCCAATTTCGCAGCGCGGCTGACCCACAGAATGTTCTGTAAATCACGAAGGCCGCCGGGACCTTCCTTTAAAATGGGATCAAGATTGTAGGTGGCATCGTGGTATCTGCCGTGACGTTGATTCTGCTCCAGCTGCTTGGCGATAAAAAATGCCTGTGGCTCAAGCGCCGCCTGCATGGCCTTCGAAAATTCACTGAACAGAGGGTGGTTCCCGGCAAGTCGACGCGCTTCCAGCAGGCTGGTTTGTACGGTAATATCCTTGCGCGCCTCCTCCGCACATTCAGCGAGTGTCCGGACACTGTGTCCAACTTCCAGCCCAATGTCCCATAAGACTCTCACCCAGTGTTCCAGCCGGGATTTGACAGTGTTGTCTACCACATCTGCCCCACTTGTCCCTGCGGGGAGTAGTACCAGCAGATCTATGTCGGAGTAAGGAAAAAGCTGCCGGCGTCCATAACCTCCTACCGCCAGTAACGCGGTGGAAGCCGGCATCGCCATTTCACGCCAGACCTGACGCAGAACGCCATCTACCAATTTGCAATGGTCACGCAGCAAGGCTGCGCCGTTCTTGTTCGTGCAATAGTGCTGATGTAGTGATTTGCGGCCCTGAAGCAGCGCCATTTTGGACGCTTCAAAGCTAAAATTCCGCAGCGGCCTGGCATCGGGGCGCTGCATGATGATCAGGAACGAAAGGTAGGCTTCGGCGGCGCACCGGCAGACAGTGTCAGCACCTCATATCCGGTTTCGGTGACCAGCACGGTATGCTCCCATTGCGCTGACAGGCTGTGATCCTTGGTTACGATGGTCCAGCCATCGGCCATTTGGCGTATGGGAGCCTTTCCCGCGTTGATCATCGGCTCGATGGTAAAAATCATCCCTGCTTTGAGTTGCAGCCCGGTACCCGCACGGCCATAGTGGAGTACCTGAGGGTCTTCATGAAATTTCACGCCGATTCCATGGCCGCAGAATTCCCTCACCACACTGCATCCATGACCCTCAGCGAAATACTGGATGGCATGGCCGATATCCCCCAAATGCTTTCCGGGCTTAACCTCCTCGATACCGTGCCACATGGATTCATACGTAATTTCGCACAAACGCCTGGCCTGGATTCCTGGCTCGCCTGCGTAGTACATGCGGCTGGTATCGCCATGGTACCCATTCTTGATCACGGTTACATCAATATTAACAATATCGCCGGATTTGAGTTTTTTCTCACCCGGCACACCGTGACACACCTGATGATTGACCGAGGTACAAATAGATTTTGGATAAGGCGAATATCCCGGCGGTGCGTAATTGAGCGGAGCGGGAATGGTATTCTGCACATTGACCATGTAATCATGGCACAGGGCGTCAAGCTCATTAGTGGTGACCCCCGGTTTGACGAAAGGGGTAATGTAATCCAGCACCTCTGACGCAAGTTTACCCGCTATGCACATTTTTTCTATTTCTTGCGGGGATTTGAGAGGCACGGTCATCGTCGCTTCCGATTAGTGAATAAAAACATATGATGGCGGTTGCGTCAACGCATTGCAAGACCGGTATTACGTGGCAACTGGCAGAGAATACAGTTATAGAGAGGGGGCGGGAAAATCAGTCAAAGATTCATTCCTGCCCCCTCTATAAACCTCTGAATAAGTCTGCCAGCAACGCGCTTCACGGAGGACTTGCCAGAGGTTCCTCAGGTCTGCGCGTGATGACGAGAAAATGCCGGACGCGTTCGCGTCCGGATCGATCTGTTATTTATTACGAGCACCATCAAGACTCTTTTCAGGCGCCTCGCACTTGATCGTCTTCAGTTCGCTGCCGGGAAATTCGCGCTCCAACTCCATCATCCTTCCGGCAATGTCTTCCGATGGCGCCTGCACCAAGAATTTCATCTGTTCCAGGTTGCGCGCGCCGATAACCGCCGATCTTACGCCTTTGCTCCTTAGTGACACCATCATATTCTGGGCCTCGCCTATATTATGAAAAAATCCCATGGAAATGGCGTTGTTCCATTTGCTACCATCCTGAACGTGAGTAAAATTGGTTATCTTTAATCTTCTAAGCTCCCCCATCTTCTTTTCTGCGTGATATTTACTCCTGAGTGGAGGGATATGTATCCAATAGGCCGGAGTCTTGCCGGCTGGTTGCCGGCTCACCTTATCGTCCAGTTGTTGCCTGGCAATCGCGGCCTCGACGTGCTCCAGATCCGCTTCAATAAAGGGACCCCATTCCAGGCAGTTGGTGGACGCGGATAACGATTTGATTTTTTCCGGCTGAAGTTCCGGCAGGGGCTGTACGCCGCTACCGGAGAATGGTTTCGGCGACTGAATATAGAATGCAAAAGCGACGTTGATAAACAGCAACAGAAAAAATAATGTTTTCATTTGCTAATGGTTTATTGTTGTTAACCGGCTTTCACCTTGCTAAAATGCAATGTTATCAGCATGGTTATAATTCTCTCTGGAGTGTCAGGAAATGCATGGCATGAAATCAGTTTCGAACATGGTGTTATTATTGGCCGCACTGGCGCTATCCAATCAAATTTCCGCCGAAACCGCTCCCGAGACCGCTAAGATCAAGGGGGACGCGGCTAAAGGCCAGCAAATTGCGACGCAGGTTTGCGCAGCTTGCCACAACGCCGACGGTAACAGCATTATTCCCACAAATCCCAGTTTGGCCGGCCAACATGCCGAGTATATCACCAAGCAACTGGAGAATTTCAAGCCGAAAGATGGCAAACCCGCAGAGCGCGACAATGCGATCATGGGTGCAATGGTGGCGCCGCTCTCTCCGGAGGATATGAGGAATCTCGGCGCTTATTACGCCCAGCAGACTCCGAAGCTGGGAGTTGCCAGAGACAAATCGCTGGCACAACAAGGTGAGAAAATATATCGCGGTGGAAATCTTGAGACCGGCTTACCCGCCTGCGCGGGTTGCCATTCTCCTAATGGCGTTGGCATTCCACCCAACTATCCACGTCTTGCCGGACAACAGTTGGAGTATATCGTCGCGCAGTTGCGAGCGTTCCGGACCGACCAGCGTACCAAAGATGTCAACAATGAGATGCACATGATTGCTTCCCGTATGAGCGAGAAGGAAATACAGGCGGTGTCGGAGTTTATTTCCGGCTTGCGCTAAGTCCAATCTGAAGCGGCACCAATCAGCTCGACTTGACCCAGCCGGATTTTTATTATTTCAATGCACCGAATACCCGGTCAGCGGCATCCAGTGTTTTACTGATTTCGACGTCGCCGTGCGTTGTAGAAACAAATCCGGCTTCGAACGCTGAGGGTGCGAAATAAATGCCTTCCTGAAGCATGGCATGGAAAAAGCGGTTAAAAACTTCCTTGTCGCAACCCATTACTTCAGCATAACTTGCCGGCAAATTCTCCCGGAAATAGAGGCCGAACATGCCCCCCACCGCCTGCGCGCAAAAAAGAATACCGTGTTTTTTCGCGGCTGCAGCGAGGCCTTCAGTAAGTTGCCGGGTACTAGCGGCGAGGTCTTCGTAGAATCCCGGCATTTGTACCAGCCTCAACGTAGCAAGCCCCGCAGCCACCGCAACAGGGTTACCGGAAAGTGTGCCTGCCTGGTACACGGGTCCTATCGGGGCCAGGCACTGCATAATGTCGCGCCTGCCGCCAAAAGCAGCCATCGGCATACCGCCGCCGATCACTTTGCCAAGCGTGGTAAGATCGGGCTTGATGCCGTAGAGTCCCTGAGCGCATTCCAGTCCAACACGAAAGCCGGTCATTACCTCATCAAAGATAAGTACGCTGCCATATTGCGTGCATAAATCGCGCAGCGCTGGCAAGAAACCAGGTTTCGGCGCTACCAGATTCATGTTGCCCGCCACGGGTTCCACGATGACGGCGGCGATTTCTTCACCAAATTGGCTGAACGCCTGTTCCACACCGGCGAGATCGTTGTAATCCAGCACCACGGTGCTGGCGGTGGTTCCCGCGGGAACCCCGGCGGAACTCGGATGACCGAAAGTAAGCGCCCCGGACCCTGCCTTCACCAGTAAGGCGTCATCATGGCCGTGATAACAACCTTCGAATTTGATAATGCGGTTTCTCCCGGTGTACCCGCGCGCCAGGCGAATGGCGCTCATGGTAGCCTCGGTGCCCGAGCTTACCAGCCTCACCTGCTCGATCGATGCAACCAGTGTGCATAGTAATTGCGCTATTTCAAGTTCAGCCTCGGTGGGTGCGCCGAAAGTCAAACCGTTTTGCGCCGCTGTCTGCACCGCTTTAATCACTTCGGGATGGGCATGGCCAAGAATCAGGGGTCCCCAGGAACCGACGTAATCTATATAAGTTTTATCATCGGCATCCCATACGTAGGCCCCCTGCCCCCGCCGGAAGAATATCGGCGTACCGCCCACCGACTTGAAGGCGCG
>JBKJYB010000306.1:0-4895 GCA_046716045.1 Nitrosospira sp. | reverse complement strand
GCTCACAGCAAATCACCGTGGATTCATGCCGAGTTTTCCCGGCAGACGGGCCAGGATATGCAATATGAAGCGATATTTGCGCCGGTGGATGCTTTTGCTGCCACGGTTGCAGTTTTCCGGGAGCGCGGCGGTAAGGGCATGAACGTGACGGTTCCGTTCAAGCTGGAGGCCTGTAAGATTTCCAGCCGTTTGACTGAGCGAGCCGATGCAGCCCAAGCGGTAAACACACTCGTATTCCGCGCCGATGAGACTCTCGGCGACAACACCGATGGCGCTGGATTAGTTCACGACATCATGATTAATCTGGAATTCTCTCTTAAGCGCAAGCGGGTATTGCTGATGGGTGCGGGCGGCGCGGCCCGGGGCGCAGTGCTGCCGCTGCTGGAGCAAGAACCACGGCTTCTCACAATCGCGAATCGTATTAAACAAAAAGCACATGTGTTACAACAACAATTTTCTTGCTACGGAAACATCATATCCGGCGATTACACTGATATTCGTGGAGAGAAATTTGATCTCATCATTAATGCCACATCCGCCAGTCTGAAGGGCGAGCTGCCACCGTTGCCTTCCGGCATTTTTGCTATCGAATCGCTGGCCTATGACATGATGTATGGCGATGAGCCCACTCCTTTTCTGCAATTCGCAAAGCAACAGGGCGCATCGCGTCTGGCTGACGGCAGCGGTATGCTGGTGGAACAAGCGGCGGAATCATTCTTCCTGTGGCGTGGGGTAAGGCCGGAAACCGAGCCGGTAATTAAAATGCTCAAATCGCATGCCTGATCCTGAATCCGGCAATTGACCGCTCATTTTTCATAATCCCCGGTGCATGCAGAAATTTATTAAGCGTTGGCTATGGCGTTTTTTCCTGCTTTTGACCGGCGTGGTACTTGTCTATCAGCTATGGATTCTCGGCCATGTTGTTTATTGGAACTTCTACAATCCCTCCACCAGTGCGTTCATGCAGGATCGATTGGATGTATTACGGGAAAAAAATTCCACAATGTCGTTACGCACCCAATGGACGCCTTACGAGCGGATTTCCCCTCATCTCAAGCGTGCGATCATAGCTGCCGAGGACAGTAAGTTCCTGGAACATGAGGGTTTCGATTTCGAAGCCATTCAGAAGGCTTACGAAAAAAACCTGAAAAAGGGCAGGTTGGTTGCGGGTGGTTCTACTATCAGCCAGCAGCTTGCGAAAAACCTGTTTCTTTCCGGAAAAAAAACACCTTGGCGCAAAATCCAGGAAGCGATCATCACATTGATGCTGGAAAACGTGATGTCCAAGCGGCGTATTCTTGAAATCTACTTGAATGTCATTGAATGGGGAAACGGGATATTCGGTGCGGAGGCGGCTATCCGTTACTATTATGGTGTTTCCGCATCTTCTGTCACCGCGGAACAAGCGGCTCGTCTCGCCGCCATGGTTCCTGATCCGCGCTTCTACGACCGGAATCGCAATACGCCGTGGTTATTGCGAAAAACTGATATCATTCTTGGCCGTATGGTATCTGCGCAAATCCCCTGAAAACTCCGCGCCGGTTCATCCGGCAAGATGAACGATACTTTCCGTTCGCTCTCCTCCCTGTCATAATATTCGCCCCGCATTCTGACTTTCCCTATATAACAAGCACTCCTTCCACGCCGGTAGCAGGTGCGGAAATATCGGTAGGTAACAGTTTCGAGCAGGGCATTAAAAATGACTCCGGGTTAACGTCGGGAATGCGTGAGGGGGCGCATGGTTATTCATGTGCAACGACGAACAATGCATGGCGGTAATCCAGCCATTTTAAAGTGGCGCCATTTCTGACGCACGACAACAAAGCGATCGGCCATGATCAAAGCAAATAACCTCAGGGAAACCCAAGACCTGCAAGAGAACTTGCAGCACCTGACGCATTTATTGCACAAACACAAGTTGGTGGAAGGCCTCGTGCATACACAGCAAATGCCGCGCCGGGAGTTGGTCGAAGCCCTGGTGCATAAGCAGAATCTGGCGGAATTGCAAAGCCTTCTCGACAAGCTCCACCCCGCCGATGTTGCGCATATTCTGGAGGCCATGCCCCTCGAAGATCGCCTTATGATCTGGGAGCTGGTCAAGGCGGAGCGGGACGGCGAAATTCTTCTGGAAGTTTCGGATGCGGTCCGCGAAACACTCATCGCCACGATGGACAGCGGTGAAATGCTGGCGGCGACGGGACAACTCGATGCCGACGAGATCGCCGACCTCGCGCCGGATTTGCCGCGTGACGTTATAGAAGATGTGTTCCAGTCGCTGCCGATGGAGGAGCGTGAGCAGTTACGCGCCGCCATGTCTTATCCGGAAGATGCGGTGGGCGCGCTGATGGATTTTGATGTGGTGACTATCCGCGAGGAAGTGACGCTGGAAGTAGTGCTGCGTTATCTGCGCCGTTTGGAGGAACTGCCTGACCATACCGATCAGCTGTTCGTGGTGGACCGGAACGAGCACCTCAAAGGCGTGTTGCCGGTAAACCGGTTGCTGGTCAGCGACCCCGATGCCTCAGTGGGGTCAGTGATGACCACAGAGATGGTGAAGCTTCATCCCAACGACAATGCACACCAGGCGGCGCAGGCATTCGAGCGCTATGACCTTGTTTCCGCTTCGGTGGTCAATGCGGAAGACAAACTGATAGGCCGTGTTACCGTCAACGCGGTGATGGATTTTATCCGCGAGCAGGCGGAAAGCGAAGCGCTGAATCTGGCGGGTTTGCGGGAAGAAGAGGATTTGTTCGCGCCCGTATGGAAAAGCTTGAAGAACCGTTGGACTTGGCTGGCCATCAATCTGGTTACCGCATTTATTGCATCGCGCGTGATTGGTGTATTTGAAGATTCAATCGAGAAACTGGTGGCACTGGCGGCACTGATGCCGATTATTGCCGGTATCGGCGGTAATTCCGGGAATCAGACAATTACGATGATCGTGCGCGCACTCGCTTTGGGCCAACTCAATGCAAGCAATGCACGTAAACTGTTTGCCAAGGAGATTGGCGTGAGCGCGGTGAACGGCCTGGTATGGGGTAGTGTGGTCGGATTATTCGCCTTTTTCATTTATGGCAGTGTCTCTCTTGGTCTGGTGATGACACTGGCGATGATGTTGAATTTGCTGCTGGCGGCTTTATTGGGCGTATTCATCCCGCTAACCCTGCATAAATTGGGCCGTGATCCGGCAGCGGGCTCCAGCGTGATGATTACAGCCGTCACCGACAGTGGGGGGTTTTTCATTTTCCTGGGACTCGCCACCATTTTTCTGGTGTAGCCAGGAACACCGGATAAGTTTCACTCAGGGCAGAATCTTCTCGCCGGCAAGCAGTTGTTCTACCGACTCGCGTGCGCGAACAAGATGAACGCGGTCACCGTCCACCATGACTTCGGCGGCGCGGGGGCGGGTGTTGTAGTTTGAACTCATGCTCATGCCGTAGGCTCCGGCGGACATGATGGCGAGCAAGTCGCCCTGCGATAATGCCAGCTTCCGGTCATGCCCCAGAAAATCGCCCGTTTCACAAACAGGACCGACAACCTGATAAGTTTTATCGTCGCCGTCATTCGTAATAACCGGCAGGATCTCATGGTAGGCGTCATACAGTGCCGGACGCATCAGGTCATTCATGGCGGCGTCCATGATGGCGAAATCCCGATGCGGAGTATGTTTGAGATACTCGACACGCGTAAGCAATACACCGGCATTCCCCACCAGCGCGCGGCCAGGCTCGATCAGGATACGCTGGTTACGCCGGCCAACCGCAGTACACAATGCCGTGACATAGTCTTGCGCCGCTGGCGGGTTTTCTCCCGAATAACGAATCCCCAGACCGCCGCCCAAATCCAGATGATCGATAGTAAGCCCTTGCGTTTCGAGGCGATCCAACAGGTCAAGTATTTTCTCGCAAGCTTCGACAAAGGGACCGAGTTCGGTTAATTGTGAGCCGATATGGCAATCCAGTCCGCTGATGCGCAAGTTGGCAAATTTTCGTGCGGAGGCATAAAGCTTCTCCGCTTCGTCGAAGGGCACACCAAATTTGTTTTCCTTGAGACCGGTGGAAATATAAGGGTGGGTTCTGGCGTCCACATCGGGGTTGACCCGCAGGCTTGCCGGCGCGATTTTATTCAACTCGCTCGCCACCCGGTCCAGCACGGCCAACTCCGCTTCCGATTCCACGTTGAAACAGAGTATTCCCGCAGCAAGCGCCGCCCGCATTTCGTCCGGCTGTTTGCCCACACCCGAAAACACCACTTTTTGCGGATCACCGCCTGCTTTCAGCACGCGCTGGAGTTCGCCTCCGGAGACAATATCGAAGCCGCTGTCGAGGCGGGCAAATAAATTGAGAATGGCCAGATTGGAATTGGCCTTGACGGCATAGCACACCAGATGGTCGCGTCCACCAAAAGCGGCGTCGAATTCTTTATAAGCGGCGACGAGCGCCGCGCGCGAATAAACATAACAAGGCGTACCGAATTCCCGGGCAATGCGATCCAGTTGAACCGATTCGCCGTACAGCCTGGCATCGCGATAATCAAATGAAGGAAAACCGCTCACTTCTTTTTCAATTCATCCTGAGATTGCGACGGCTGTGGAGGTTGTTCTTGTGGAAGATACAGAGGCCCTTTGAGGCCGCAGGCACTGAGCAGCAAGATCAGCAGAGAAGCGGTGCAGAATATACGCATGGGATGATACCGGAATGATGAATACCGAAATACTAACATAAAGGTTAGGAACCTCTGAATAAGTCCCCCTAGCAGCCTGTCGGACTTCGCGGATTAAAGAGTCGCAAGCAACTAACAAATGACCATTACGGAATGGTATAGTTTTGGTTGTTAATCTATAGATTGGATGTGTTCCCATGAGCCGCTTCAAGCCCATCAGACGTAACATGAAC
>JBKJYB010000305.1:0-6533 GCA_046716045.1 Nitrosospira sp. | reverse complement strand
ACATTCGACGGACGGCATAATCTCATGAAAGGAGGCTCGTGGATTTCATGTGGCAACGAGTCGCTCAAGAGTGCCCGCTATGCCTTCCGCCGCCATTTCTTTCAGCATACCGGGTTTCGCTATGTGGTTGCCGATGCACCTGCCGTTCAGCACGACTCTCACTACGAAACCGATAAGCTGCTCTCGGAGTACGCCGAGTTTCATTATGGGGATGAATATTTTGGTGCTCAAAACTTCCCGCAGGCGCTGGCTGAACTGGCGATCGCCGCCATGGGTGACAGACCGGCTCATAAGGCACTCGATCTTGGTTGTGCGTCCGGACGAGCCACTTTCGAACTGGCGCGGCATTTCGACGATGTGACAGGCATCGATTTCTCGGCTCGCTTCATCGGCCAGGGTGTCCAGCTTGCCGGTCAGGGTGTGTTGCGCTATACGCTGACGGATGAGGGCGATCTCGTTTTTTATAAGGAGCGCACACTGACGGGCCTTGGCCTGGATGCTATCAAGCATAAAGTAAGATTTTATCAGGGCGATGCCTGTAATCTCAAAACCCTGTTCAGTGGATATGACCTGATTCTCGCGGCCAACCTGATCGATCGTCTTTATGATCCGGCCAAACTCCTCTCAAGCATTCATACACGGCTTAACCTGGGGGGGCTGTTGATGATTGCCTCGCCTTATACGTGGCTGGAGGAGCATACCAAGAAGGAAGCATGGATTGGCGGATTCAAGCGGGATGGCGAAAGCTTCGGTACCCTGGATGGCCTGAAAGAGATCCTGGGTAGTCATTTCAAATTGGTTCAAGGCCCGCGCGAAGTGCCATTTGTAATCCGTGAAACGCGGCGGAAATTCCAGCACACGCTCTCGGAAATGACAATGTGGGAGAGAATTGCTTGAGTGGCAATTACGCTTCCAGTCATGACTTCAACCGCGATATCAATCGGGCAGGTACCGCCAGCCTGAAATATGACGGGCGGCAAAGCATGTTTGGCGCAGCAGAGGTCATTCCACTATGGGTAGCGGACATGGATTTTGCCGCGCCGCCGGCCGTGACCCAGGCGCTTGTGAAACGTGCGACGCACCCGGTGTATGGCTATACCGTCTATCCGGACAGCTTGTATGAATCATTGATAGACTGGTTGGGGCGTCGCCATGGTTGGGGCGTGCAGCGCGAATGGATCTTGATGTGCCCCGGCGTGGTCCCATCACTTTATGCGTCTGTCATGGCTTTCGCCGAGCCAGGCGCGTCGGTCATCGTGCAACCGCCGGTGTATTTTCCCTTCTTTTCAGCCGTCACGGGCACCGGCAGACACCTGGTAAATAATCCATTGCGCCTTGGGAACGACCGTTACACCATAGATTTTGACCATCTGGAACAGTGTGCGGCGGAAGCAAGCCTGCTATTGCTATGTTCGCCGCATAACCCGGTCGGCAGGGTATGGAATACGGGGGAACTGGAACACATCCTGCGGATAGCGAAGAAACACGATCTGGTGATATTCTCGGATGAAATCCACGCCGATCTGATCTACCCCGGAAATAAACATAATGTCCTTTCCGTGCTGGCGGAGGCATCGGCCGAAAACAGCGTTAACATCGTAACCGCCGTCGCACCCAGCAAGACGTTCAATATTCCCGGGCTGAATCTTTCTGTTCTAATCGTGCCTGATCCGGAGTGTCGTAAAGCACTTACCCGGACATTCGACGTCATGCACGTCAGCGCATCCAATCCATTCAGTATTGTCGCGTTCGAGGCGGCCTACCGGGAAGGCGAGGCGTGGCTGGATGCGTTGCTGATCTATCTCCGGCAAACGCGGGATTACGTAGCGGAATATCTGGCTACTCATGTCCCGGAAATCCGACTTGTCGAATCGGAGGGCACCTATCTGCTATGGCTTGATTGCCGTGCGCTGACTGCCAGATTGGGAATCAATGATGCGCAACTGAGGCATTTCTTCGTGCATGAAGCCGGCGTGGGGATGAGTCCCGGTACACTGTTCGGCGAGGCAGGCAGCGGTTTCATGCGCATGAATATTGGCGCGCCGCGCCATATCATCCAGGCAGCCCTCGAAAATATCAGGGAAGCGGAACATAGAGCCAGGCAAGGGATAATGCCGGCCTAAGGGGTATCCCTGCAAGTCTATATTTATTGGCAACCTCGCCGCAATCCCCTTTACCCCAGTTTCAAAAAATGTTTCTTACCTATCATGTCAAAGACATGTTGCGTCGACATTTTTTGTTTGCGCTTCATCTTGCTGATTTAATTGTGATTTTGGATTTGCCCTAATGGCGTAGGCTATTTTTTTCGATAGGGTCCTGTAGAAGCGCTGCAATCTTGGGATCCCGTTCCAGTCATGATTTTTAAATTTTCGATCCTGGTTTGCCGGTATACATGAATACGGCGATACATTCCCATCGCGGCTGGATTGCGGTTTTCGTCACCATATGCATCTGGACTGGCTTCATTCTTGTCACGCGTCATGGTGGCACAGGCACACTTACCAGCTGGGATATCACGTCGCTGCGTTTTGGGGTTGGCGCGCTGATCGCGGTCTTTTTTCTGCCACGAATAACGCTGCCGCCGCTCAAGGTGATCATGCTGTTTAGCTTGTTTGGCGGCATTGGGTATGCGATTGTCGTTTATGCAGCATTTCGCATGACACCCGCTGCGCATGCCTCGGTGCTGTTGCCTGGCGCATTGCCTTTCGAGACGGCCATTATTGCATGGCTATGGCTTGGGCAAAAACCATTAGGGCGGCAACGCACCGCGCTTGCCATTGTCTTTGCCGGCATCGTATTGACAGCCGCCGACTCATTCTCACACGGTCCGCAACTCACTCGTCCGCAGATTCTTGGTGACCTCCTTTTTCTTTGCGGCTCATCCTCATGGGCGGTTTTTACCCTGCTGCTTGGCCGCTATCCGGTACAGCCGCTTGCCGCGACGGTAGCCACCACGCTGGGTAGCGCCGTCGTTTACCTGCCAGTCTGGTGGTTGTTTCTACCCAGTACGCTTGCACAAGCGCCCGCTAGCGAGATCGCGACACAAGCGATATATCAGGGTGTGCTGGTGGTTTTCGTCGCGATGTTACTCTACACTTTCGCAGTGCGTCGTCTTGGCTCCCAAACTGTGGCCTTGCTGATGGCTTTTGTGCCTGTCATATCGGCGCTTGCTGCCGTGCCTCTTCTGGGCGAACCACTATCCATGCTCACATTGGCGGGGTTGGGAGCCGTGACGGCTGGGGCTGTGCTGGGAACACGGACGCCACCGTTAAATAAAAATTGAGAACGTGAATGCAAGTAAACTAACATGCTTCGACAAGGGCATGCTGTGCCCAGTATTTTAATCCTAAATCCGGCAGTTGGACGGAGTGGAGTGTGCGGTTCTTGGGGTGCAGGGCAAGGCGCAACGACGCGGAATGGTTATTCCATTCCAAGGAGTTGCAACACAGCCATGTGCCTCAAAAACCGTGCAATCCGCCCTGTAGCGAGCTCACCAATAGAGTGAAGATAAAGTGGCGTAAAAAGTCTTTGTGAGTCATAACGCTAAACTTAAAAATGAGCGATCAACTACCGGATTTAGGTTAATTGCATGAATACCAATCTCAAGGGTTTGAGGTCCGGATTAATGCAAGCAGCGCAATTGTTTGCCGGTTCGCAAGAATTACCTTTGAGATGAGCAGTCAATTTCAACGATGACAGACCTTACGCCTTCCTCTATTTTCCCCGTCAGCGTCTTGCCCGGCGTCTCATTGCTAACTCTGCCTTCCGCCTGGGCTGCGCAAGTTGAGTCGCAGCTTTCTGCTGAAGAAAAGGTGCTTGCCTGGCTGGAAACTAATCTTGATGCGCAACTGCATTTTGCTTCCGGGTTAGTGGTCGTGACCAATCGACGCCTATTGGCTAGTCCAGAGACGGATCAGGAGGGCGCAGCTTGGCGGAAGTGGGCTTACCAGCCAGGGCTGATGCTGATTCATCACGATTACTCCGGCGTGGGCAGCCTCGAGCTTGTTGACACGGATTCACGACTTGCCTGTTGGCGTTACACCCTCGGCGGCGACACCGCGGCCGGGCGCCTGATCGAGCATTTTACAGAGCAACTTGGTTACCAGCTTACCGGGGAGCCGCCGCAGCCATCCGTACGGATTGTGTGTCCCAAATGCCAGCGGGTACTCGATGCGCCGCTATTGCCGGGTGACGAAGCGTGTGTGGTATGCAGAAGAGAAATACATAGGCCGGCCTCGACTTGGACACTGTTCCGTTTGTGGCGTTTTGCCAGACCCTATAAATGGCGGTTGCTCACGGGTTTTCTGCTGACGCTAGGCAGTACGGCGGCGACGCTGGTGCCGCCCTACATGACCATGCCGCTAATGGATAACGTGCTGATTCCCTATCAGAACGGCAAACCGATCGATACCGGTCTTGTCACGTTTTATCTTACCGGTCTGCTCGGCGCCGCAATTGTGGCGTGGGTGCTGGGCTGGGCGCGAACCTACATGCTGGCGCGGGTTTCTGAACGTATCGGCGCCGATCTGCGCACGGCCACCTACGAACATCTGCTCAAACTCTCGCATGCCTATTTCGGCGGGAAGCGCACCGGCGACCTGATGGCGCGCATTGGCTCGGAAACCGATCGCCTCAACGTTTTTCTGTCGCTGCATTTGCTGGATTTCGCTACCGATGTGCTGATGATCGGCATGACAGTTATCATCCTCGTTTCGATCGATCCCTGGCTCGCGCTGGTAACCCTGGTGCCGCTACCTATCATTGCCTGGCTGATCCATCTGGTACGCGACAGACTACGCACCGGATTTGAAAAGGTTGATCGCGTCTGGGCCGAGGTTACCAGCGTGCTTGCCGACACCATTCCCGGCATACGCGTGGTCAAGGCGTTTGCGCAGGAGAAGCGCGAGGCGGTGCGCTTCCGCGCGGCAAACGACCATAATCTGGAGGTCAACGACCGGATTAACAAGGTCTGGTCATTGTTCACGCCCACCGTGACGCTGCTAACCGAAGCCGGGTTGCTCGTGGTGTGGGTTTTCGGTATCTGGCAAGTATCGAAAGACGAAATTACGGTTGGCGTGCTCACAGCCTTTCTTGCCTATATCAGCCGTTTCTATCTGCGGCTCGATTCGATGAGCCGCATTGTTTCGTTTACGCAGAAAGCAGCGGCCGGCACCAAGCGTATCTTCGAAATCCTCGATCACGTTTCCAGCGTTCCGGAGCCCGTACACCCCGTGCATCTGCCTGTCGTCAAAGGACGTATCGAGTTATGCGGCGTCGGGTTCCGCTATGGCACCCGCAGTGTGACGCGCGACATCAGCATCGCCATCGAGCCAGGCGAAATGATCGGCCTTGTGGGGCATAGCGGCTCGGGCAAGAGCACACTTGTCAACCTGATTTGCCGTTTCTACGACGTCACCGAAGGCGCAATTTTGCTGGATGGAGTAGACATTCGCTCGCTGCCGGTCGCCGAATATCGAAAGCATATCGGCCTGGTGCTTCAAGAACCCTTCCTGTTTTTTGGAACGATCGCCGAGAACATCGCTTACGGTAAACCTGACGCGAAGCGGGAAGAGGTTGTTGCCGCGGCTCGTGCCGCCCATGCCCATGAGTTCATCCTGCGCCTGCCACATGGCTACGACTCTCTGGTCGGTGAGCGGGGACAGGCTCTCTCGGGAGGTGAACGGCAGCGCATATCGATTGCTCGCGCACTGCTTATCGATCCCCGTATTCTGATCCTCGATGAAGCCACTTCCTCCGTCGATACAACCACCGAAAAAGAAATCCAGAGAGCACTCGAAAATCTCGTGCGTGGACGCACGACTATCGCCATCGCTCACCGTCTTTCGACCTTGCGCGACGCCAACCGGCTGATTGTGCTCGACCGTGGCAGCGTTGTCGAGACCGGCAATCATGCTCAACTAATGGCGCAAGAAGGCCATTATTACAGTCTCTATCAGGCGCAGGCACGCAACGTCGACACTGAGGACGATTTGCGCAGACCGGATATTGATCGCAAAACCGAGGATGGACGCGAATGATCGATAAGCCGAATTACCAGCTGAGCCGGAATGCCTTCGGGCGGCTGATTTTTACCGGGATGGATGGCGAGGCGCATGGGGGGGTCGTTCCCGTGCGCGCGTTCCCGATCACTGCCCCGGATTATGGCATCGCGCTGATCGGCCAGCATGGTCATGAGCTGGCGTGGATTGATCAACTGAGCGATTTGCCGGATGAGTTGCGCACGCTGGTCGAAGCCGATTTGGCCAGCCGTGAGTTTATTCCTGAAATAAGGCGCATTCACGATGTTTCGAGTTTTGTCACGCCGAGCACCTGGTACGTGGAAACGGATCGCGGCAAGACATCTTTTATCCTCAAAGGTGAGGAAGATATTCGCCGCCTCACCCCGCCAGCCCTGCTGATTGCGGACAGTCACGGCATTCAGTTCCTGATCCGTGACCGTTTTGCACTCGATCCACACAGCCGCAAGATTCTGGACGGCTTTCTCTAGCAGCCTGTCTGTCCCATTCCGATTT
>JBKJYB010000304.1:0-2779 GCA_046716045.1 Nitrosospira sp. | reverse complement strand
ACCCGGCGCGCTTCCTCCAGTCCGGCCACGTCATCGTGATCGGTAAGCGCCAGTACATCCACTTTGCGTGCGGCTGCATGTTCCACCAATTGCGTGGGCGTCAGCAAGCCGTCGGAAACCGTCGAGTGGCAATGGAGGTCAATATTGGGCATGAAGGAAGCCATTTCGCGCTAAGCAAGAGACGCATCATAGCAAATAAGCGGCATCATGAAAAATGAACCGCCTGGAGGAAAGGGAATTCCGGGTTTTCCAATGGAAAGGAATGGGTGGCGAGGCGTGGGCCAACTCATTTCAATGAATTTTCGGGTAAAGTAGTGCGAAAATGCACAATTATCGCGAATCCGGCAGTTGTAGCGAGCCCCAGAAGGACAAAGATCAAGTGGCGTTAAACGGATTTAGCCCGGATGTTTCATAAATTCGCGTGATGATTGCGCAGGATTTTGTTTGTAGGGGGATTTTGTGAAAGAGTGGCGTAGTTATTCATACGCCCGACTGAACAAAATTTCCATACGAAACAAAAGACCAGCGAGGACGCGCGTCAATTTATGAAATATCCGGATTAGTTTTGATTACAGTTTTTCAAATGGAATAAATGGATTTTCTACCAATCTTCGTTAATATTAAAAACCGCAATTGCCTGGTGGTTGGCGGCGGGGAAATCGCCGCGCGCAAGATTGCATTGCTGTTGCGCGCGGGTGCTCACATCACAATGATAGCTCCAGAGCTATGTACCGAACTAAGTGAGCAACTGCGCGAACAACCCCAAGGGGTAATCACTCATCGCGCCGAAGCCTTTCGTCCCGATCATCTGAGCGATGCTGTGCTGGTTATTGCCGCTACCGGCGACCCGGCGGTCAACCGGGACGTTTCCGAAGCCGCCGGGAAACTCCACATTCCTGTCAATGTCGTGGACAATCCGGATCTTTGTTCTTTCATCATGCCTTCCATCATAGACCGCTCCCCCGTTCTGGTCGCGGTTTCGAGCGGAGGCGCGTCGCCGGTATTGGCAAGGCTGTTGCGGGCTCGTCTGGAAACCATGATACCGGCGGCATATGGACGCCTCGCGGCTTACGCCGCAGATTTCCGTGAGCGGGTGAAACTGCATTTCTCGCACCCGGAGAAGCGGCGTATATTCTGGGAAAAAGCATTGCAGGGGCCATTTGCCGAGATGGTCTTCACCGGCCGGGATCGGGAGGCAAAGGATTACCTGGAACGTGCGCTGGAAAGCGAAGCGGACGACGCCGCGCAGGGAGAAGTTTATCTCGTGGGGGCCGGGCCGGGAGACCCCGAACTGCTGACTTTTCGCGCGATGCGCCTGATGCAGCAAGCGGATGTGGTCGTGTATGACCGCCTGGTGTCGCCTGAGATACTCGACATGGTGCGCCGCGATGCATCCCGCATCTATGCCGGTAAGGAGCGCAGCAAGCACGTCATGCCGCAGGAATCCATCAATGAATTACTCGTGCGGCTGGCGAAAGAAGGCAAACGCGTGCTGCGGCTGAAAGGGGGCGACCCCTTCATATTCGGTCGTGGCGGTGAAGAAATCGAAACGCTGTCCGGCCAGGGTATTCCTTTTCAGGTGGTGCCGGGGATTACAGCCGCATCCGGGGCGGCATCCTATGCTGGCATTCCGCTCACCCATCGCGATTATGCCCAGTCCTGTGTCTTCGTGACCGGCCATCTCAAGGACGGCAGCGTGGACCTGGATTGGTCCATGCTGGCACGGCCAAACCAGACCATCGTGATCTATATGGGGCTACTTGGATTACCCGTGCTGTGCCGGCAATTGATTGCGCATGGCCTGTCCGCCACGACGCCCGCAGCCATTGTGCAGCAGGCGAGCACCCGCAATCAGCGGGTACTGACCGGTACGCTGGGAACCCTTCCGGATCTGACCGCATCGGCCCATCTCACTCCCCCAACCCTTATTATTGTTGGCGAGGTCGTTAAACTGCACCAGAGACTTGCCTGGTTCGAGCCAGAGGGAGATTTGCACGCTGACGAACCTGTGGCAAGTAAAAAAGTGTAGGACTTACGCTGGTTCCACAGACGACTTGTTCTTTATTCGGCGGTTCTTTAAGCATTAAAAAAGCGCCCCGGAACCTGGGCGCTTTTGCGTTCCCGAGTTGAATGACGGGCTGTTATTTGTTCGGCTGCGGCGTGATGCGTAGATATGGGCGCGGCGCCTTATAACCTTTCGGGAATTTTTGCTTGATAACTGCTTCATCCTGAATTGTCAGCGGGATAATCACGTCATCTCCATCTTTCCAATTAGCCGGTGTGGCCACCGAACAATTATCGGTCAGTTGTAGCGCATCGAGAACGCGCAGTACTTCGTCAAAATTCCGGCCGGTGCTCATGGGATACGTGATGATGAGGCGCACTTTCTTTTTTGGATCGATGATGAACAGCGAGCGGACCGTCATGGTTTCAGATTGATTCGGATGAATCATATCGTAGAGGGTCGCGACCTTTTTATCCACATCCGCGACAATAGGGAAGCTAACGCTGCAATTCTGTGTTTCCTCAATGTCCTTGATCCATCCCGAGTGCTTGTCCACCGGATCAACCGATAACCCGATCGCTTTGACATTGCGCTTGTCGAATTCGGATTTGAGTTTCGCAGTCATCCCCAGTTCGGTTGTGCAAACCGGTGTGTAATCGGCGGGATGCGAAAACAGCACGGCCCAGGAATCTCCGATCCATTCGTGAAATTTAATCTTGCCGGTTGAGGAATCTTGCTCGAAATCAGGTGCAATATCGCCTAAGCGTAAAGTCA
>JBKJYB010000303.1:0-3115 GCA_046716045.1 Nitrosospira sp. | reverse complement strand
GGTGATGTGGTGGCCCGTTACGGCGGCGAAGAGTTCGGCGTGATTCTTGCCGGTGTTCGGGTGGAAGAAGCGGTTCGGATGGCGGAGCGTATTCGTCGGCGAGTCGAGGTCACCACGTTGCGCTACGATGGAACACAGATCAGCGTCACGATCAGCTGCGGTGTCGCTCAAGTTCTACCGCGGGAACATTTGTCTGAACTATTACGACGGGCAGATGCCGCGATGTATCAATCCAAACAGTCCGGACGAAACTCGACGCATTGGCACGATGGGCGTCAGTTGTTAACCGTGGCAAATGCCCCGGCCACTGTGAGACGAACTCGGGAGGAAAAACGCGAGTCGTCGGTCTCGGCTCCGGTCACGTTCGCACCGATCGAAGAAGATGCCGCCGTACTCGAGCCCAGTGCGATCGGTCGCTCCAAACACGTTGCGAATGCAAACTGGTGCGACAGCAAGTGGCTTTTTTGGACATTGCGTCAACGCATCGCCGAATGGAAGCGCGGCGGAGATCCATTTTGCCTGGCGATGGTGGCGGTGGATGACTTCCAAAAGATCGTGGACAAGTGTGGTGAAAATGGCCGAGACTTTGTGCTGCGTACTAACGCGTATCATGTTGACGCGTCACTTCGTCGAACCGATGTGATCGCCAATTACGGAGACACCGCGCTGGCGATCTTTCTACCGCGCACGTCCCCCCAAGACGCAATGCTAGTCGCGGAGCGAATCTGCCATGGTGCTGGGAAATACACTTTGCCACTCGGCGGTGAGTCTTTTGAATTTACGCTCAGTCTTGGCCTCACCACCGTGGAAGAAGGGGATGATCCACTGCGAATCTTCGAACGGACGCAGAGTGCCATGGCCTCTGCTCAAGTGAACGGCGGCAATCACTGCCGTCTTATGTAAGGATATTCACGCCCAAGGGTGGCCCGTTCCCCGCTTCTCAGGGATGTGCCACCGTCTCAACTTTTCTGCGTCGAGACCCAAAGAAAGGCCTTCTCCGCCTCGTCCATGCGAATTTCACATCGCAATTTTCCCTGGCTGAGGATCTTGTCAAGGATGCCTTTATAGTATGTCTTTCCGGGAGGGATGCTTACTTTTGTTTTAACCGGATCCACTCGATGCCGGGCCATGGAATTGTGATCGAACAGAAACGGCATCTGAACTCTCTTTTGAATGGCCTCCAGAGCTTCGTTCAATGGAACGTCGGTGATATCGACATTTAAGAATTTGTAAAGATCGGGAGCCGACTCTTTGGGGGTTTTTTCAATGGGCCAGCCGATCGGCCAGGATTGGGATAGTTGACGCACTTCAGCAATGCGCAAACGGACTTCGCTGCCATTGAATTTTTCAGGTGCTAAAACCAGACCGAGCGGTCTCAAAATGCCGGCCAGTGCGGTTCCGCTGCTGAGACCTTCAAATTCATCTAGCACCGACTCCTGACTGTTGACCCCTGTCTTGGCAGACGCGTCCAACTCAACGGGCACGGCGAGGCCCCGCACGATCGTGGTAATCACCTCGTTACTCGATCGGTCTCTCGTAAGGAACGTGATCGGCTTTCCGAGCACGCCATGGATCGCAACCAACTGCTTTTCCGATAAACCGAATGCTGACTGTTTGGCGGCGGATTCATCGGCGCCGCCATGCGGAAGTTTTTCGATCCACGTGGCAATCGACCGTTTATCCGAGATGTTAAATGATCGTCCGCCAGGGAGTAACAGTGTATTTCGGGCAGTTAAAGCTCCGACGACGCGGTAGCTGCGTGATCTTTCACTTCCTTCGTCAATAACTTCCACTTGATCACCGGATTTCGCCTGTCGCATTCGAAGACCGCGCAGTTTCAAATCCTTAAGTACTTCCATCCATTGCTGTGGAGCGGTAGGTGGGAGACCTGATTCGAGAATCAGTTCAAATTCAACTCGCGAGGCGTCCGCCGCCGTAGCCAGGGCCGGAATGCAATTCAGCAGTATCAGAAATGCTAGACGGTTCATAAACAAACCCAATATTCTCACAAAGGCGGTCACTGGTCACTGGTCACTGGTAGAGAAGTACGCACTTCAACTTACGGATCGGTCGGATCCGTTTGATCCAAGATCGATAAGCCCACTAGCCTGTGAAGCCGAGCCATCAGTCGCACTCCACTGCACCAGTGACCAGTGACTAATGACGATACCGAGTTGCATTATAGCAGCCGGTGGTTGCGTCTTTTTTTTGCGGTGGGCACAATATCCCTTTCGCGAACCTGTACGGCGTAGCCAAGTAGAGTTGCGTCGATATTGCGCGTGCGGACATACATTCTGGGCTGGCAAGGAGCATACTATGGGACGACCAGTGACGCTGTTCACCGGACAATGAGCCGACCTTTCTTTGGAGAATATGGCTCGCAAGACCAAAGAGTTTGGCTACGACGGTATCGAATTGGCTTGCTGGGGGGATCATTTTGAAGTCGACAAGGCGCTGTCCGATAGTGGTTATTGTGCGCGCAAACGAGATCTGCTCGAACGCCTCGATCTGCAGTGCCACGCGATCAGTGCCCACTTGGTGGGTCAGGCCGTACTGGACACAATCGACGAACGGCACAAAGCGATCTTGCCACCCTATGTTTGGGGAGATGGCGATCCGGCAGGCGTAAACAAACGCGCCGCGGAGGAATTGAAAAATACCGCACGCGCGGCGCAGAAACTGGGAGTCAGCGTGGTCAATGGATTTACCGGATCGAGTATCTGGCATCTCAATTACTCGTTTCCGCCCGTACCTGCCAGCATGATTGATCGCGGCTTCGCCCTCCTCGCCGAACGATTTCATCCGATTCTTGACGTGTTTGGTGAATGTGGAGTCAAGTTTGCACTCGAAGTTCATCCCACGGAAATTGCCTTCGATTTATATACCGCCGAACGGGCGCTCGAGGCGCTCGATCATCGCGAGGAGTTTGGGTTCAATTTCGACCCGAGCCATCTGCACTGGCAAGGAGTGGATTCAGTGGAGTTCATTCGTGCATTTCCGGAACGCATCTATCACGTGCATGTCAAAGACGCGATCACGACACTGAATGGCCGGAGCGGAATCTTAGCCAGCCATTTAAACTTCGGAGATCCACGACGTGGTTGGGACTTCCGCA
>JBKJYB010000302.1:0-4462 GCA_046716045.1 Nitrosospira sp. | reverse complement strand
CATGAATGAAGTGGATACGCTCAACGACGCGGGTGACGATCTGAGCATTCAGTACAAGCAGCAACTTTCCGACCTGCAGGACGTCGATTACGCCAAGGCCATCAGTAGTCTGACCCAGCAGCAGGCTTACCTGGAGGCGACGCAGAGAGCTTTTTTGAAGGTGCAGGGGTTGTCGCTGTTTGATTATATTCGGTAGTGATGTACTACTGAACGTCATTTACTGAACGGTGAGTGCAAGTTGGTCGGACGGTCGCTTCCCCCCGTAAAAGGGGCGGCTTAGGGAATGGGGCCAGACAATTTCAATTTCTGTAATTCGGGAGTTGGTGTCTGACCCCATTTCTTCACATTTCTTCATGTTCGAGGAGTTGGGTAAAAATAACCAATTTTACATTTTTGGCGGGATGGGCAATATTGGCCAAGGTGGCCAGTAGGCGAGCAGATCAGATTACAGCTCCGAATACCCATGCTGAGTGATAGGTGTACCTAAGTCCAATTGTTTACTCAGCAATAAAGCCTAAAGATATAAGCTACGGATATTGATCTGTCCCAACATGCTGTCCCGTTGACATGACAAAAAAATGAAAAAAATGTTGTTAACTATGATGGGCATTATGAGTGCCAGCGTTAGCATCAGTGTGTTGGCGGAGTGGACTGCGGTGGAGAAGGACAACGTAAAGGTGGTATATATTGACGTTACATCGATTCGTCGAGTTGGCAACACGGTCAAGATGTGGAGCCTGTCTGATTTTAAAGTTGAGCAAGAGGTTGCCGGGGAGAGATTCTTATCCGAGAAGATGCAACATGCGGCTGACTGTAAGGAAGAGCAAATGACGCCGCTTGCTATGGTAGTGTTTAGGGAGAACATGGGAAATGGAACAGTCGTTTTCTCCGATAACGTTCCGCCTAGATGGAAGCCGGTCTCGCCCGAGAGTTTTGGGGAAAAACTACTTAAATTAGCTTGTGGGAATATCCAATAGAGGCAATTGCCGTAGATTAGAGACTGTTATATGACATAAAGGTATTCTATGGGAATCAAAGAAGACAGAGAAGAATTTAATGCAACAGGAATTCGCGGTCAGCTACGACAAATTATGAGCCAACAAGATGAAGGCTTTATCCGAGAGTTCCCCGGCGGCTGGCGAGGGGAAATCATATCCGAGCGGCCTTTACCTGGCTCTGGCCCCTATCTGCATTTCAGGCGTGGTTACGAAATAAGACGCTACTCGAATGCCTCCCGTGAAGATAACTCCTTCACAGTGTATCGAGCCGAGCTTTGAGATAAAACTGGGGTGTGGGCATTATTCAGCGGCTCGATAAAAAGGATGTTCACTAACGCGCAAGAAATAAAACAATGATTGATCAAAAGAAAGCAATGTTTACAAAGCGTCCTCCGGGGCCCATACCAGTTGTCTGTAGGAACCATACCCCCGGTCAACTGCACAGGGACACGATCACAGATGGGGATAGTGTGGGCCTAAGATTAGGCCAAGAAGGAGTACAGATAAACAATGTTGTAGTCTTAGAGGGCGGCAAGTTTCGTGGTCGGATCAATGGATTCGGGAGCTGCGAACTCGAATATCAGGGACATAAGATCGACGATGTTGTCGAATTCGAAGAATTACACATATTTGCTTTGCATTTACCTTGATCTAAATACGGAGAGAATTGGTCGTTGCATGCGCGAACACTTTTAACAATCTGGAACACGACACTACCACGCCACCTTAGAAAATGAAGTTTCCTGCCAAATACAAGACACTGATATTGTTACTTATTCCGGTAGTAGCATTTGCTCAATCCCCAACGCAGATAGATCGCCAATCTTTCGTGTCACTAACAGACTCGCTTGCTTATGAACTAGGTAAGGCTTACCAGATGGGGAAAAATTGCAAAAAAGAACTTAGTAGTATTGCTCCTCCCAAAGCCGCTGGGTTGTTCATCAATTACATGAAGGAGAATGAAGTCCAGCAAACGATGAATAATTACGAAAGCGGCTCTAGGAGTAAAAGCGGAACGCTCTGCGAGCGAGAAGAGCTAAAGGCTTTCGGATCTGCGCTCCGGACGCGCATGGCCTATTACATTAAAATCGCCACACCGTTCATGCGCCCCTATACCGAGCGGTAAGCGCCAATATAAGGTTAGCTGACACCGGTGAATGCCACCACCAGAATTTCTTTGGTACATCCTGCATGACAACTGATGTTGCCGGTGATGAAGTGCGAGCGTCCGTTCTCTTCTTCGAATTGATAGCTGCCCTCAAACTCTGCGTATTTGTCGCCCTCAAGCTTGACATCAAGCGTTGGTAGTTTTACGAATAATGCTTCTTGCTTGCGGTATGCATATGGAGACAAGTCCATCCGATTAATAACCTCCACGGACAAGTCATGAAGCGCATATTTGCAGCCGCCCTCGTGGTCTTTCTAACTCAGGGCTGTGGGACCAGCGGGCACAAAGAGTTCTATACTCAGGTTGCGCCCTCTAAATATCCGCCGACTGAAAAAGTACTGGTTTTTGAATATGCCGATGTTAATCTTAAGGAAATTTACGATCTGCTGTTTTCAGATTTCCTGGTAATCGGTCGTTCTGACTTTAATGGCCCTTATGAGCCACCTCTGGAGTCTATGTCTTATGCGAAGTCAATTGGTGCCAATGTGCTCCTTTCAACTTCACAGTTTTTGAATACCCAAACATCGTTCATAAATCTTTCTACCCCAACGTCAAGCACAACATATGTGAATGGATACTCTGGATCAGGCTCGTTTTATGGAACGGCAACTACCTATGGCACTCGGACGAGGGCCATTCCAATCACTGTTGATCGGTACGATCAAGCGGGATTGTTCTTGAGAAATGTCAACAATGTCGTGCCATTGTGGGAAAGAACCAATGCGCAATATGAGAAAACAAACCAGAGTGAGCTTGAAGGAGTTTGGTTTAACGAAAATTACAGACTTAATATTTATCGCTCGGGACAGCAAGTTGTGGGATTCATCTTGGACGCTGCAAAAATGCAGAATGATTGGAGCCAAGGGCAATTGAAATTTGTTTACGGTGTGGAGTCAGGGGTCGGCGTATATTTGCTTGGCAACAAAACGCCCATGCCTGCTAAGTTCAGTCTGAACAGATTTGGACATCTTGAGGTATTACTTATTGCTTCAAGAGATACATTTTCATTTGCACGTTAGCGACACAACCTAGCCTGTAGAGTTGAATAGATCACACGAAACAGCGGGGACAGGCCATGGTTTTTATTATTCTCCCAAATCTAGCAGAAATCCGTGATCATCGCCTTCGCCTGTCTTAATCGACTATAGTGTCCCTGATGTGAGTAAACTCAAGAATGTCGCACCCGAGTTACTTTATTTTGGTAATAAGCGCAAGGCTCAGAAAGAGGCTTATGGAGGAGGGATGTTCCTTGCCTATACGCCAGCCGACCCATTCGGAACCCGATTCGTTGAGTTCTTTCAACGTGATAAGCATACGGGAGAACCCAAGGGAATTATCGTAATTCATCTAAAGAATCCCATATGATTACTAATGAGCGGCAATATCGTATCACCAAAACAGAAATTGAACGCTTCGAGAAATCGCTTTCTCAGCCAACCGAACAAGGGAGCGATTTACATCCTGAACTCCAGCAGGCGATGCGTGAAGGTCTGGAAAGCCAGTTGCAGGAACTTCGTGAAGAGATAGAAGAGTACGATGCATTACGTTCAGGAAAAGTAACTTCATTTGAATTTAATACCCTGGCAGATGTACCGATTGGTCTCATTAAAGTGCGGATTGCACGTGGCCTTACACAAAAGCAGCTTGCGGATTCCTTGAACCTGAAGGAGCAGCAGATTCAACGCTATGAATCGACCCTTTACGAAGGAGCCGGTTTAACCCGCATCCAGGAAGTCGCTGATCTACTGGGAATACATGAGAGTGTCAAGCTGGAAATTTCCGAATCTTAACGGATAACCCTGAACATCCTTGCACCGATGAAAGAAGCAGATAAACCAGAAGAAAAAATAGGAGAACCCATGCAGGCGGCGGAGGGGGAGACCCAGTCGCTTGCCATCGTTGCCAATGCGCCCGGCATGGTATTCCAGTATGTGCGATGTGAGGATAGCCGACATATTATACCGTTTGTCAGTGACCAGTGTTTCAATCTGCTCGGCATAGCGGTCGAGGCGCTACAGGCCAATCCCGCGTTGTTTATGGATCTCGTGCTGCCGGAAGACCGGGAGGGCTTGCGCCGCTCCAGGGATCAGTCAGCCGCCGGGTTGAATACATGGAACTGGGAAGGCCGCCTGTGGATCGAGTCGTTCCACGATGTGAAGTGGGTGAGCTTGAGGGCCAGTCCGCGCCGGGAGCAGGGTGTTGGCGTGATATGGGAAGGCATCATCATCAACATCACCCAAAGCAGGCGGCGGGAGACTGAACTCAAGGAATCCCACGAACGGCTGAGGGAAGTATC
>JBKJYB010000301.1:0-5450 GCA_046716045.1 Nitrosospira sp. | reverse complement strand
GCATTATGACGATAAGACAGCGTTTTCGGGATATGAGATTTCCCCTGATGCATTTGAAATTTGCAAAAAGAAGACGCGACACAATCTACATTACTTTCACAAAAATTTGTTTGACGACAGCGAAGCTGAGTTCGACGTCGTGATGGCCATTGATGTATTCGAGCACGTTGAGGATTACTTCGGATTTTTACGCAGTTTGCGAGAAAAAGGGACTTACAAGGTATTTCATATCCCTCTTGATTTGTCCGTGCAAATGGTTCTGCGTAGCTCACCAATTATAAATGCTAGATTATCAGTTGGCCATCTCCACTACTTCACGAAGGAAACCGCATTGGCAACTTTGAAGGACACAGGATATGAAATTGTAGATTATTTCTATACGAACGCTTCGGAGCTTCCAAATCGTGGTTGGAAAGCTGATTTACTTAAGATTCCCAGGAAATTATGGTTCCTGATTGACCAGGATCTGACGGTAAGAATACTTGGGGGGTTCTCCCTAATGGTTTTAGCCAGATAACCTGCGGGGTACCTCGTGGAATGATTTGACGGGAACTCGACGAGTTGCTAAAGTTTTGAGCAAGCAAAACAGATTGAATATCGTAAGCGTTCAAAGTTCTCCTGGAGATTTTACAAATCCGGAGATAGCATAATTCAGGGTTAAGACGTGTTTTTCTCCCGATTGCTCAGCCTCATCACTGATTGAAATTGATAACTATGATCCGAAATTCGGCAGTTGACCGCTTATTTTTCAGCCTTTTTTTGGTTGAGCACCATGACCTGCAAAGAATTCTTGCGCCGTTTGACCTTCACCTTTGTGATGAGTCCGCTTCGGGGCGGATTGCGCCCCGTCCAACCGCCGGATTAGGATGATTCTACTCACCGGCGGAGCGGGTTATATCGGTTCTCATACCTGTGTGGAATTGCTTAACGCAGGCTTTGATATCACGGTGTTTGACAATTTTTGCAATAGTCATCCCGAGGTATTGGCGCGGGTGGAACGTATTACCGGCAGGAAACCGCATCTAGTGCAAGGCGACATCCGCGACCGTGCCGCGCTGGTAGCAGCTCTGAGCGAGAGCGGTGCGAGTGCGGTAATCCACTTCGCCGGCCTAAAGGCGGTCGGGGAATCAGTCAACCAGCCGCTGGCATACTACGACAACAATGTCGGCGGCACGCTCCGCCTGCTGGAAGCGATGGGCGAGTGTGGGGTGCGAACCCTGGTGTTCAGTTCTTCCGCCACGGTTTATGGCGATCCGCAGCGGCTGCCGCTAACGGAGGACCACCCACTCTCCGCTACGAACCCCTATGGACGCACCAAGCTGATGATTGAGGAAATTTTGCGCGACCTGCATCGCAGTGATTTTTCCTGGCGCTGCGGTATCCTGCGTTATTTCAACCCAGTGGGCGCCCATGCCAGCGGCTTGATCGGCGAAGACCCGCGAGGCGTTCCCGATAACCTGATGCCTTTCGTGGCGCAAGTGGCGGTGGGCCGCAGAGAGAGCCTCAACGTATGGGGCAATGATTACCCGACCCCCGACGGCACCGGGGTACGGGACTACATCCATGTGGTGGATTTGGCGCTGGGTCACCTTAAAGCGCTCGAAGCGCTGGGAGCTCCGAAGTGGCAAGATCAGGCCGGTTGCCTGACAGTAAATCTCGGTACGGGCGCGGGTTACAGCGTGCTGGATATGGTGCGGGCTTTTGAACAAGCGAGTGGACGGCCGGTACCTTACAAAATTGCTCTTCGGCGTCCAGGCGATATTGCTTCCTGCTGTGCCGATCCAAAGTTGGCGTTGGATTTGCTGGGTTGGAGGGCGGAGCGCGGATTGGATGCAATGTGCGCGGATGCCTGGCGCTGGCAGCGCGCTAATCCCGAAGGGTATCGGAGTTGAAAGTCAGAGAACGCGAAACGGGTGCTCGCGTTCTCAACATTCTACGGCGTCAGGCTCGTCGGAAAGTTGGTTAAGTGAATGTTTCTAAATAGTCAAAATAAGATACGTTAACCTCATTGGAAATTCCATGCAATCACTAATCCCTGTTGTACTCTCCGGAGGTTCCGGTACACGCCTTTGGCCACTCTCACGCGAGAAGTATCCAAAGCAGCTCTTGCCGCTCATTGGGGAAGATTCCCTGTTGCAAGCCACAGTGCGTCGCATGGAGGGGCTGCCGGACGTACAGCTTGGGGCACCATTAGTGGTTTGCAACGAAGAATACCGTTTCGTGATCGCCGAGCAGCTACGGCTGATGGGCAAGAAAGGCGCCATCCTGCTTGAACCCGTCGGACGTAATACAGCGCCCGCGCTAACTCTGGCTGCCCTGGCGGCATTGCGTGAGGGGAACGATCCGATTTTACTGGTAATGCCCGCGGATCATGTAATTGTGGATACAAAGAGTTTTCAGGCGGCGGTATGCAAAGGTATGACGCTTGCGGCTGAAGGCCAAGTGGTTACCTTTGGCGTCAAGCCTGATTCGCCCGAAACAGGCTATGGCTATATTCAGGCCGGCGAGCCGATCGATGAGGAGGGAACCTGCCGCATAGCGCGTTTTGTGGAGAAACCGGATCTGGCCACGGCGCAAGCATATCTTGACGCCGGCTTTTATTTTTGGAATAGCGGCTTGTTTATGTTGCGGGCCTCCGTGTGGCTCGCGGCCATTGGTTTCTGCCGCGCGGATATACTGGCCGCTTGTCGCGCGGCTTGGGATCAGGGTTCGGTCGATGGCGATTTTTTGCGTGTGAGCAAGGACGCGTTTATGCGGTGTCCGAGCGATTCGATCGACTACGCCGTGATGGAGCGGATCGCTGCCGGCGACGGATCGTTGCCCATCGGTGCGGTTATTCCGCTCTCGGCCGGCTGGTCCGACGTTGGGGCGTGGGATTCCTTGTGGGAGGTGTTGCCCAAGGACCATGAGGGCAATGTAGTGCAAGGCGACGTGATGTTGCACGATTGTCATAACATGCTGGTCATGTCGGAGGGTCGGCTGGTAGCATGCGTAGGGGTGGAGGATATGGTGGTGGTTGAAACGCCGGATGCCATCCTGGTCGCCCATATGAGCCGGACACAGGAGGTGAAGAAAATTGTCGATGGACTCAAGCACGCGGGAAGGCCCGAGGGTCAACTCCATCGCAAGGTGTTTCGTCCGTGGGGCTGGTATGATGGCGTGGATGCCGGGGAGCGTTTTCAGGTAAAGCGCATCGTCGTTGAGCCGGGTGCCGCCTTATCGCTGCAAATGCATCATCACCGCGCGGAACATTGGATCGTAGTGCGCGGCACGGCACAGGTGACGCGTGCTGACGCAACCTATCTGGTATCCGAAAAAGAGTCTACCTTCATCCCCCTGGGCACGCGCCATCGTTTGGAAAACCCGGGTTGTGTCCCGCTCGAAATGATCGAGGTACATTCGGGTTCCTATTTGGGCGAGGATGATATTGTCCGTTTTGAAGATGTCTATGGACGAAAAGAAGGATAATCCATTCTTTCTGCTAGGTTTGTTCGCTAGTCCGAACGGCCTATTGATCGCTTCACTATTCAGAGTAATCTGTCAACCATCGGGCTGGAGTTTTTCTGGCGTCGGTGTGTTAAGTACTATCAACAAAAAAATTATCAACCGTTTTTCTGTGCCATCAAAAACTTGCACCGATGGTTGATTTTAATGTTTCAAGTACATCCTTATAGGAGGACTAAAACTATGATTCATTCATCCTTAAAACGAGCTGTTGCTGTCGCAATGCTCGCAGGCGTCAGCTTCGGCGCAAACGCCACGACAACGCATCTCGGTACAGTAAGCGAGCCCACGGGAATTGCGGGAACCGTATTAGGAGATGGGAAGAGCTTTAGCGATATCTTCACATTTACCCTTTCGGACCCGAGTTTAGGTGCGAGTTTCGACGTTATAAATGTTCCAGCAACGGTCTCTGGGCAAACATCCTTCGACGGCATACTTTCCGCGCTGTCTCTTTTCTCGGCTGGGGCTAACGGAGCTGTTGGAGGGGGAGATGATGCGCTCCTGGCAACGAGCACGCTTCCAGGCAGTGAATCTCTCACTCTAGACTATAATCAATCTCTGTCCGGCCTGTCGTATATCACCGTCACTGGGATATCGAATGCTTCAGGGGGCGCTATCTATGCCGGAGAAATCGCTCCAATTCCCGAACCCGAAACTTATGCCATGCTGCTGGCTGGCCTGGGGCTGATGGGCGCGGTTGTCCGCCGCCGGGGCATGAAGAAGACTTCCTGAGGTAATCAAACTCAGGCACTGTTTTACTCTGTAGTTCATTCACGGCCTCTTCCGGGAGGCCGTTTCTTATTGTTACATAGTAATCACCCTCTGCGAAATGAAATAGCTACCTTTGGTTGCATCGTCGGGTAGCCTTCGAGCAGGTCGGTATAGCTTCATTTCGTCCGAACTGGACACCGCAGTTCTGCAGCATGGCAATTCCCATGCTGGTGAATACACCATCGCTCCTATTATCTCATTTGCATTTTGTGATCAGTTCGGGTCTCCGAATGGTGTCGCACCGCGGGACTTTCGAGAACCACGGCTGGTCATTTTGTACAGGGCTATACGTGATCACTCCCCGTCGTTCGTCTTGGCGGATCAAACACGCATTTCCGGTCAGAGAATGCTGGCATAATAAAACATTGGCGTAATAAAAAATATTGGCATAATAAAATGAAAAACCGCCAGAGGCGGTTTGAGGGTGAGTGGAGTAAACTATTTTCACCGGTTTCCTGGTAGGCGCGATTGGACTCGAACCAACGACCCCCACCATGTCAAGGTGGTGCTCTAACCAGCTGAGCTACGCGCCTGGGAAGATCAGATTTTATCTGAAACAAGACAAGGGTTCAAACTATAATGCCAAGTTCTGGCAATGATGCGTATACAAGACCATAAAGTGTTACACGAATTTATGGAAAAAGTCAGGTTATCCAAACTCATGTCCCAACAAGGACTATGCTCGCGTAGAGAGGCGGATAGCTACATCGAACACGGATGGGTATTTGTGGATGGCGAGCGCATCACTGAACTGGGTACGAAGATTTATCCCATACAGAAAATAAAGCTTAACAATGCGGCGCAAGCGCGGCAGCTGGGTCAAGTTACCATATTGCTGAATAAGCCTGTCGGTTACGTCTCGGGACAGCCGGAACCGGGTTACCAGCCGGCAATCAGTCTGATAAGTCAGGAATCCCGTTTTCGGGGCGATCAAGCCCCGCAACATTTCAGTCCCATGCATTTGAAAGGGCTGGCCCCGGCGGGCCGGCTGGACATTGATTCGTCGGGATTGCTGGTACTCACGCAGGATGGCCGCATTGCCAGGCAACTGATTGGTGCGGAGTCAGGCGTTGACAAGGAGTATCTGGTACGTGTGCAGGGGATGCTCTCGAAGCATGCGTTAGGTCTGTTAAACCATGGTCTGAGTCTGGATGGCGAAGAATTAAAACATGCCG
>JBKJYB010000300.1:0-5566 GCA_046716045.1 Nitrosospira sp. | reverse complement strand
TGACTAACTTGATGGCTTCACGTTTAAATTCTTCGGTAAAAATACGACGAGGGATACGTTTCATGGATTCTCCTGACAAGTTGATAAAGTAACATCAACTTGCCCGTCCATAAAAGCGGGCCTCGCTCACATAGATGAATTTATTGCGCTGATCCGACGCCGGTTTTCATTGCTGACTAACGCCGGTATATGTCTACAACTGTCATTTGCGTGAAGGGGCTCACATGAAACTGGTGCGTCGTGTTAACAAGCGCTTATAAGAAAGAACGCAAAATAATATACAAGGAAATCTATGGCAATAATATTCTTGTTACCTAATGATAACAAGCCCATCGGGGGGGTTAAGGTTATCTATCGACAATCTGAGATGCTATATGCTAATAATGTTGAGAGTTATATTTTTCATCCCCGAAAACCCCATTTTTCTTGCACATGGTTTTCTCACAATGTCAAATTTTTCATTCCTAGAAAATCCCTTTTGTCTTATGCGTGGTTTTCTCATAACAGCAAATTTCTTAACCCAGGAACTTTTAATGCAAAGAATGATTTTATTGTCATACCTGAAATTTGGGCTGCCCGATATGGAAGCCAATGTATTGATGCTGGTGTGAGGTACGCTATTTATGTGCAAAACGGATACTTAATTCACAAGGGTATAGGGTCTTTATCGGAGGGAGATTTGAGACGTGTTTATGATCATGCAGACATTATAATGTCGATATCGGAAGATACCTCCTCCATCATCTCTCTAGCGTTTCCATTAATATCACATAACAAAATTATTAGACTTTTTCCAGGTATTGGGGAAATTTTTAATAATGGAGTTAAGAGAAAGGTAATTAGTTTTATTCCGAAAAAACTACCTGAACATGCTGAGCGGGTATGCTTTTATTTGAGGCAATATTTAACTAATGGTTGGGAATTATTGCCGATCATAAATCGCAGCGAAAATGAAGTAGCTTCCATTCTTGCTGAGAGCTCCATTTTCATGTCTTTTTCTGATCTAGAGGGGTTTTCATTCCCGCCCCTCGAGGCTGCAATTTCTGGAAATATCGTTGTTGGATATACTGGGCGGGGTGCAAATAAATATTTTTATAAGCCAATTTTTCGCGCTATTCAGAATGGCGACTTTAAGGGTTTTGTTGAAAATGTTCGCGATGCGATACATGATGTGGAGGCCGGGATACCACAATCTATCGATTTCTTAAAGAAAATAGAGGACATCAAGCATGTTTATTCAACTGAAAATGAGTTGTTTCACTCATTGAAATTTGCCTCCGGGGTTAATCAAATCTTGGCTTAAAAGATGGGCGGAAACCCGGTTTCCTCAGGAACGATATAAGAAAGTGTTTGATCTTAACAGGATGTTGAAAAACCCCGTCCCATCCATGCAAATAATATAATTAAGTGAGGTAAACTCCCGGCTTTGCCGGGGGACTCCGAAAGGTTTGACCTTCGCGTCGGTCGGAGTGGTTTTGAATCGGTGTATGGAACTGGAGAGGCCATATGATCGAAGTAATTGTTTGCAAGAGAGATTACTTTGGAGCTGTAGCCTCACTCCGCCGCGAAGCGGCTCACGGCTTTGAGACCCCTTTGAGGGGTTCACCCAATAAACCACCGGCTTTGCCGGTGGTAATTTAATTTGTGGCCACAAAGAGTCCAATATATTCAGTTTGTTACTTATGGGTAAGTCGTAGAAATTCAGCATGGAATTTTAAATCATTTGTCATTTAAACTATCGATGAAAAAATTCATAAAGTGGCCTATTAAGGCAATAAAAAGGGATTTAAGATATTTTCGCGATTTATCATTTTACTTACTCAGAAGAGAGAGAGTAAGAGAAAAGCCTTTGGTTAGATATTGTAAAGAAGGATCTATATCGCGAGATTACGATAGGCCAGTGTGTTTTTTTTGCAGTTATGATAGGGAAAGCACTGTCAGGAAGAGTGTCTTCCATTATCTTAATGAGCTTGCGTTGGCGGGATTCAATATCGTTTTTATCAGCTCAAGTGACACCGTCTCAGATACAGATCTAAAGAAGCTGTCAAGCTACTGTATAAGAATAATAAGCCGGGAGAATAAGGGCTATGATTTTTATAGCTGGAAAACGGGATTAGAGAAATATCCTCAATACACTGCCCATGCGGGACTACTATTAACTAACGATAGCATTCTAGGGCCATTTTTCAGCATCACAGATATAATCTCGAGGCTGGAAAATCATGATGCCGATATAGTTGGAATGACTGAGTGTTTTCGGTTCTACCCGCATCTGCAATCGTACTTTCTTTATTGTAAAAAATCTGTAATTGTGTCCAAAGAATTCATCAGCTTTTTTAACCGAGTTGATGTTCTCGAATTTAAGAAGGCGATAATAAGAAAATATGAAATCGGTTTTTCTCGATCGCTTAAGCGCCGATTTAAACTCTCGGCACTTTATAATTTGCAAAGTATCCTGGATCGAGTTCAGTATGTTGAAAGACCGAAGCAGTGGGTGGAACCAACTTTCCATTTATGGAAACCGCTCATTACTGAATTCAAATTTCCATTTCTCAAAAAAAGTCTTGTGACAAGAATGGGTGTAAGCAGTGAGGAAATTTCGGCGACGCTTGCGGAAAGCGGCTCTACTTACACTGATTGGGGATACGCTTCTCCTTCGTCTCCCAAGCTTTGTTCATCCACGGATCCATTTTTCTAGCACGTCATATTTTTTAGATACTTGCCATTCACGTAAGCTTATCCGAGCCATCCAGGAGATTACTGGTCAATATGTGCTTGGCAATCATCTCATAGACGGCCATCTGCGCGTAAGCTGGGTCTTTTTGCGCAACTGGGTTTTTCTATAGACTTAAGCTCTGTCGAGCTGTTATCTTCGCAAAGCTGTCATTCTTGCATGGAATGCACCGAAGCTTATTGCTCTGTCCCCCGGACGCTCCATTGCGTTTTGAGCAGAAGTAGGAGTAGGAACAAGGGCCTGCCAAGGCCGGTAAACGCCTGTTAAGCTCCTCGACGTCACAATCCATTGCTGACTAACGTCGCGTATATGTCTACAATTGTCGTTTGCGTGGAGGAGCTTACATGAAACTGGTGCGTGCACGAATTCAGAATTTCCGAAGTATTGACGATTCTGATGAATTCAGCCTTGATGAGCACATAACCTGCTTTGTCGGGAAGAATGAATCGGGCAAGACCACTCTGTTGACGGCACTCCACCGTCTCAATCCAATCTTCGATGACGCAAAGTTTGACCGCCAAAAAGACTACCCGCGCCGCCATTTATCAGACTACGAAGAACGCCACGAAGGCAAAGATACGACCGTAATCACGACATGGTGGACGATCGATCCGGCCGAAAAACAAAGGGTCGCCGATGCGTTTGGAGCCGGGGCGCTGGCGAGCGACGAGGTTGTGGTGCAGAAAGACTATGGCAATCGGACCCGCTGGACGGTCAGGTTCGATGAAACTGTCATCGTTCAACATCTTACCGATACCAGCGGCTTTCATGATGATGAGAAGGCGCAGATCGGTGCGGTCCACACGGTGGCGGAACTGAAGGCGAAAACGGAATCGATTCATGAAACATCGCCAGGGCGGATGCAGTGCATTCATCGAATCGAGCAGGATTTTCCCGAAGATTCGGTTTCCCAGGGTATCGTGAAGCTGCTGGATTTGCCGAAATTCATGCTGTTCTCCCAATATCAGCGGATGCAAGGTCAAGTCAGTCTTGAGCAGATTCGACAGAGGGAATCGAGCAATACGCTCGAATCCGCTGACCAGGTGTTTATCGCACTCTGCGACATGGCCTCCACAACGGTTGAACAAGTTGCCTCCATTCAGGATTTCGAGAGCCTGGTTTCGCGCTTCGAAGGCGCCTCCAATAAGATTTCAGCTGAAATGTTCCGTTATTGGAGCCAAAACAAGTTTCTTAAGGTGATTTTTCGGCTCGATCATGCGCTGCCAGGCGACCCGCCTCCCTTCAATAGTGGCCGCATCTTCCGGACGCGTATTTTAAACAAGCTTCATGACGTGACGGTTCCGTTCGATGATCGCAGCACCGGTTTCGTGTGGTTCTTCTCGTTTCTTGCGCTGTTCTCGCAGGTGAAGAAGCAAAATCAGAGGAAGATTATTTTACTGCTGGATGAGCCGGGGCTGAGTTTGCACGGCAAGGCGCAGGCCGACCTGCTGCGATACTTCAGGGAGCGTCTGGCGCCTGACCATCAAGTCATCTACACGACTCATTCACCATTTATGGTGCCGTCTGATGATCTTCCTTCCGTACGCACGGTGGAGGACGTCGTAATTTACCATCAGGACGAAGCGCCGGAAGTTCGAGGCACCAAAGTTGGCGGCGATGCTCTGAGTACGGACCCGGATACGCTGTTCCCCTTGCAGAATGCATTGGCCTATGAAGTTACCCAAACCCTGCCCGCCGGTGAACACACGTTGCTGGTGACGAGACCGTCCGACTTGCTTTATTTGAGAGCGATGTCGGAAGTGTTACGTTCACACAAACGCACCCCGCTCGACTCGCGTTGGACTATCTGCCCGGCCGGGGGAGTCGAGAAGGTTAGCGCTTTCATGAGTCTTTTCGGCGGTAATCGATTGCATGTAGCGGTACTGACGGACTTTGCTTCAGGCCACGAAAAGGTCGAAAACCTCCACCGCTGGAAAATTCTGCATGATGGCCATATTTTCACGATGGGCGCCTACGCCGGCCAGCAGGAGGCGGACGTGGAAGATATGCTCGGCGCGGGGCTTTACGGGGAGATCGTGGGTGCATGTTACGGCCTTAAGGGAAAACAAGCCGTCGCCGCTCTGCCCGCCGGTTCACGCATTGTAAATCACATAACAGAACGTTTCGGAAAGCAGTCAGAAACAGTTCCCGAGTTCGATCGTTACGTGCCCGCCGTTTATTTCACGGAGCATCAATCCGACATCATCAAGAAGCTGTTTGGAGCGGATTTAAAAGTAATCCTTACCCGCTTTGAGCAATTATTCAGTGACTTGAATGCGCTGTTGCCGGAGACCAGACAGACTCCCTGATCCCGCGGCTCCCAGCGCTCAATTCTATTGATCCGGCGGAAAGATACCATGAAGTTCGTCATTCCGGGCTTGACCCGGAATCCAATCCAAACCATCAATGGTGTGCTTTGAACACCGCTGGATACCGGCTTCCGCCGGTATGACGTTTATACTGTTTGCTCGCCGGATCAATAGTTCGCTTGTTGCCATGTGTTACGCTGCTAATATTGCCTGGTATTGACCCAGCACCAAATAATTCAGCATCAGCGAAACTGACTGAATTTGGGCAACGGATCGGATTGCATAAGGGCGTTGCGCCTGGGAAACGCTTGATCTATCGGGGAAGTATGGAAGAAGGAAAAAACCTGATCGCCAGTTCCCTTAAATTTACGTCTTGTTCAGCGCCATCCTCGAATTTAAACTTCCAGCTACTTTGCGGATCATCCGGATTCGTTGGCGCCGGATCATTCGCCAGATTTATGCCGCTCTTTTTCAGGATCGCTCTGGCGCCCTTTGCATCACCGTTTAACAGCAAATTCAAAGC
>JBKJYB010000299.1:0-2862 GCA_046716045.1 Nitrosospira sp. | reverse complement strand
TGCTTGTCGTGGAAATGGCGCTCGATACAAAACCAATCATTTCATGGTCTACATATCCGTAAGCATATTTGTGATAGCGAAAGCAATAGTAATCCGTGATAAGCGGTCGTCTTGCTGCTATTTCTTCAGGTACTTTCACATAACCCTGTCCGTTGTGGGGAAGAAAACCCCAGGCTTGCATAGTTTTATCCAGAAGTATTTTCATAGACAGCTTGTTAAGTGCTGACTTTGGATGCCTACCCGCTTGGTGGAGAGCTTGGTGCAAACGAAGCTGCGTTACAAGGTTATTGATAGGGAAAAAATCGATAGTTGAGGTGCCCAGAGCAACGGCCTGCTGGATATCTTCAATGAACTCTTCCTCTGTCTGTCCACTCATTCCGTAAAGGATATCGAATGAAATGTACTTGAAAA
Organism: Nitrosospira sp.; assembly: GCA_046716045.1. Taxonomy (GTDB): domain Bacteria; phylum Pseudomonadota; class Gammaproteobacteria; order Burkholderiales; family Nitrosomonadaceae; genus Nitrosospira. Next base: position 2,451 of record JBKJYB010000299.1, on the reverse strand, counting down.
ACTCTTTTAGCATCTCGGCTGCTTCACGGACCTGATCCAATGTTGCTGTAAGTGTAAATAATTCCCGGTAGACTGGATTGAAGCTTTGCACGCCAAATCGTGCATGTGTTACGCCAATCTCCTTCATGGCCAAAAGCTTCTCTCGATTAATGCTTTTTACCTCCATCTCGAAGGTGAACTCCGTCAAGGCGGACAAGTCGAAGTATTGTCGAATCGCAGCCCCAATCCGTCTAATTTGATTTGCACTTAGCAGGGACGGTGTCCCACCACCAAAGAAAAATGTCTCAATAGGTATTTCGTGAAGCGCTTCGATTCTTGCTTTGAACTCAATTTCTTTGATTAATGCCTGAGTATAAGTTTCTACTACAGACTCATGACTATACTGTCCCCGCACAAAGGGACAAAATGAGCAAATAGTCTCGCAAAAAGGAATATGGAAGTAAAACGCCCTGCTACGTGCTTGGGATCCTTTGAGCGAAGAAAAGGCAGACGCTTGTTCCGCCCAGGACACGGGAACTGGATTATTGTATTGAATTGGATAAAACCAGTTGTATATGGGGAGTTGAGTATCGAAGGGGATTATCCCCTGACCAATTAATTTCATAAGTATTTCCTTGTATCCATCTTGCGATCCCAAACTGGAGACAACTCCATCACGGTCAAACCTCAGATCACTCAAATTACATTGTCTTTCTGGTGATAGGGGGCGCGGAAAAAAAATATTCGTCCTCGACCCCTATCAAAAATGCCACAAAATCCATCTTCTATTCAATCGATTGGGATGTTACCAGACCATAAATCTTCCCTTTGCGACTAAGGAGGCACCGCGTTCGGTAGCAGAAGGTATTTTTTCGGATAACTTTTCTGCCTCGCCAAGAAGGTTTGTCAAACCTTGGATCCATGCCTTGTGTTTATCATTTTCTCCCACTAGCTCTGAAGCCAATTCTGCGTACCCCCGGCTAATGGTGTCGATACTCGCTTCTTCTGGTTGTCTCTGTTGCAGAAGCGCGTTAGTCTTTGCCCGAAGGAAGCTGACGTTGGTTGGGTCATCCTTAAGAGCTTGGTCGTAGGCTTCAATTGCTTCACTAAAATTGCCGCTCTCCTCCGCAATACGACCCTTAATGAAAGTTTTCCATGATTCTAATGGGGTTGTTGTACTCATTTTTTGTCTCCTTTTAGGGTTTTCAATACCTAATATCTAACCGGTGAACAAATCGCCAAGTTTAAAATCCTGGCGTAATTAAAATTACTTACTTAGAAACGAAAATACTGTGCGGTACCGCGCTTAAGAGCTATAAATATGGCTCTGTTGCAAAAAAAGGGCAAACCAGAACTCTGCCCTTGATCTGATTGATTAAGCGCTGTAGATACCGAATTGCCTTTCAATGAGACGGATTTCTCCTGTGAGACCTTGGCCATATTTCCACATGTCCAGCTGTCCTTTTTTAAACATGCGCATGAGCTCGAAACCTTTGATGGTGGCATAAGCTGTTTTCATCGATTTAAAGCCCCGCACCGGGTTTATCAAGCGTTTGAGCTTGCCATGATCGGCTTCAATAATATTGTTCAGGTATTTTACCTGCCGGTGCACGGTGTCAGGCGGACACTTTCCTTCCGCTTTTAATTCGGTAATGGCGGCCCTGTAAGCGGGCGCCTTGTCGGTATTGATAGCACCGGGGTGCGCCCAGGATTTCATGGATTTCAGGGCTTTTCCCAGGAAGCGTTTGGCGGCCTGGGTATTGCGTGTTGGGGATAGGTAAAAATCAATCGTACGACCCTGTTTATCCACTGCCAGGTAGAGATACGTCCATTCCCCTTTTACTTTTACGTAGGTTTCATCCACTCGCCAACTGTAGCCCATGGAAGGTTTCCAATACCACCGCAGGCGCTTTTCCATTTCCGGCGCGTAATGCTGAACCCAGCGGTGGAGCGTCGTGTGATCCACCTCAAGACCCCGTTCCAGCATCATTTCCTCTAAATCGCGGTAACTAATTACGTATTTACAATACCACCGGACACAACTCAGAATCATCTACCCACGAAAATGACGCCATTTGAAATCTGACATGGGGATTTACCCTGAAAAACACAATAGTGCACCACGCTTCTTATTTTTTGCAACAGAGCCTTTTTTGCAACAGAGCCTCCTGAACGGTCAGGATCAACAGGCGGCGGGAGTCGGTGGCCATGCGCGATGAACTTTCAGCGAGTGCAAAAAGTACACTTTTCGCACGGCAAGTTGAAAATACTTATCATTGTACTGGCAGGCCGGTTTTCAGTGCAAAAACCGTTGCGAAAAACAAAATGCAATTTCCCCCGATATGTGTTACCTTTTTGCACTATGGAAGCTCTTGAATCTGTTCATTCGAACCCTGCGCCGCATCGGATTGGCTATGCGCGTGTCAGTAGCGTCGGCCAGAATCTGGATTCGCAGTTGGATGCCTTGCAAAA
>JBKJYB010000298.1:0-2590 GCA_046716045.1 Nitrosospira sp. | reverse complement strand
ATCTATGGGAAGGCCGCTTCCAGACCGGCAACCGCCGCAACGGGTACGCCTGCCACGCTGGCACAGCGGGGATGATGGACCGGCGACACTTCCTGGCGTGCACGGGAAAATCACTTCTGGCCGGCCTGCTTGAAACACAGCCTGGCTTTGCCTTAGGCTCAGACGTGAAGAAGCCTCGAGACATGCAAACGGAACAACCCTCGCGCCGCATCACTCTGTTTCTGTGCGGTGACGTCATGACCGGCCGGGGCATCGACCAGATACTGCCCCACCCCGGAAAGCCCCAAATCTTTGAATCCTACATGCGCTCGGCACGGGGCTATGTGGAACTCGCCGAGAAAGTGAGCGGCCGCTTCCGGCACCCGGTAGACTTTGCCTATATCTGGGGCGACGCCCTGGGCGCTTTCCAGCGTGCAGCGCCGGATTTGCGCATCATCAATCTGGAGACCGCGGTGACCGCCAGCGAGGATGCCTGGCCCAACAAAGGCATCCACTACCGCATGCACCCCGCCAATCTTCCCTGCCTTACCGCCGCCGGCATCGACTGCTGCGTGCTCGCCAACAACCACGTTATGGACTGGGGCTACAAAGGTCTAGCGGAGACCTTGGACAGCCTGCACCGAGCCGGCATCGGCACCTGCGGTGCCGGCCGCAACGCCGCCGAGGCCGCAGCGCCAGCCATACTAAACATACCGGACAAGGGTCGGGTGCTAGTCTTCGCTTGGGGCACGGAAGACAGTGGCGTGCCACGAGAATGGGCCGCCGGCGAGAGTCGGCCCGGCGTGAACTTACTGGCCGACCTATCGACCCGCAGCTTGGAAACTATCGCCCAGCAGGTGCACGCCGTGAAACGGTCCGGCGACTTGGTGGTGGCCTCCATCCACTGGGATGGCAACTGGGGCTTCGTCGTCACATCGGAACAGCGTGCATTCGCCCACCGTCTCATTGATGCGGCCGGGATAGACGTGGTGCATGGCCACTCCTCCCACCACGTGAAGGGCATCGAGGTCTACCGGGACAAACCTATTCTTTACGGCTGCGGTGATTTTCTGAATGACTACGAGGGTATTACCGGTTACGAGCAATACCGGGGCGACCTGGCCCTGATGTATTTTCCTACCCTGGAAGAGGGCCGACTGACCCGCTTCGCCATGATTCCCACCCAGACCCGCCGTCTCCAAGTAAACGCTGCCCCGGAGGCGGGAGTGCGCTGGCTGATGGCGACACTGAATCGGGAGGGGCGCCAGTTCGGCACGCAGGTGACCAGGCTGGCGGAGCAGGATTTTTTGCTTCATTGGCAGTAGGATGTAAGTCACACCTCCTCCACTTTTCCTGCAGCGCAATACGCACCGGAAGGTTGACGAGAAAAGGATGAAAGGCAGGTCGTATTCAGGTCTCCACCAGCTTCCGCGCCCAGACCAGGACAGGCTGCAGGCGCGGCGGCAGCAAGTGTGCCGCTTCCCCGAAGCTCACCCAGCGCCATTCGTCATGCTCCGGCCGCCCGATCTGCGGCGACACCGGCAAGACTATGGTCTTGGTGGCAGTTTCGGCCAGGTAGTAGCGCGCCACCTTGCCGCGGCCATAAGGTGCGGTCTCGCAAAAGTGCTCACCCCAACGGAAGGCAAGGTCAGTGATGGAGGTTTCCTCCGCCGTTTCCCGGATGGCCGCATCCAGCAGCGCTTCACCTGGCTCCACCATGCCTTTGGGAAAGTCCCAATATTGGTATGAACGCAGCACCAGCAGGCGCCAGCCGATGCTTTCCCGACGGGCGACAACCACCCCGGCAGAGAAGCATAGAGGCTTTGAGTGCATTGGCGTTTGAGGTTTAGCAGTCATGTCCCGCAAGTTTTAGAATACGTTCAGCAAACAGCAAGAAGTACATGTGGGCGCCTCAAAAAATTCAAGTTTCTAGGCAAGACAAGGCACAAGTAAAAAATTTAAGCGTGGCATATAGTTGATATGTAAGCGATAATTTTTTTCGAGTAACGCCGTATTGTGACGAAAATTGGATTTTTAGAGGTGCCCATGTGTATATTGCCAATTTTTCATGGCCAGAATAGGGAAGAAATGGCCTAATGCCCGTTGAGGCAGATGAGAGTTGCACCGCTTCCACCCGGCATTCACCCTGGTGTGGTGTTGCGCATTAAAGGGAAAGGGTTGCCGGAATTCGGCAACGGTCCCGTCACGGTGAACTGTATCTGCGCATTGAGGTGCAGATTCTGGAACGACTTTCGCGCGAAGGACGGGAATTGTATGGAAGGCTGCGTGCAATTGGCGGCAAGTTGAACGCCCGTAATTAATGGCTGGTTCTATGGAGAATGCCAGATGGGGAACTCGGATCAATGTTGTGGACCTCTGTTGAGATTGGTTTGCCGTAACATCGTCAACACAAAAATGAAGCTCAAACAGGGAGCCGGGTGCGCCTGATGTGGCACGTTCTGGGTATTCTGGCAGCGGCCTATGGTGGGCTCGCGCTGGCACTATATTTTTTTCAGTCGCAGTTGGTCTTCTATCCGGGAACCGGACGCGAGATGATTGCCACTCCTGCTCAGGTTGGCTTGCCATACGAAGATATCCATCTGAAAACTTC
>JBKJYB010000297.1:0-5623 GCA_046716045.1 Nitrosospira sp. | reverse complement strand
CGCTGAATTCTGGTTCGCTTGCCGCCACGCATCGAGTTGCCCCTGATATCGCCCCAGCCCCAGATTGCCGGCGGACGAGTTTGCATTGGTTGCGCCGCCAAACCAGTTTTGCGCGGCATTCGTCCCCACGTTGTGCAGTCCCGCTCCAGTTGCCATATTGTCCGTGGCGGAGTTGGCGGCACTGAGTGATGCGGCATCGGCGGCAAGCCCCGTATTCGGCATGTTGCGCCCGAACTTCGCCGCGCCTTCGCGCATCGCCATGCCCTGCAATTCCGTATCGTGCCGTGCCTTGTTCATTGCGCCTGCGGTATCTCTGGCGAGCCCAAGGTTGATGTCCTGGGTCAATGCCTGAAATCTGCCTGAGTTCGGGTTGACGCCCAATCGCCCCAGTGCCCGCTGATTCGATTCCAGCGCGCCGTGGTAGCCGCGCGAGACATCAGCCGCCGCTTCCCCAGCCATTCTTTCCTTGCGTTCGGGAGCGTCGAATTCGCTGGCGTCCCCAACCATGCGCGCTTCCAGCGGGGCGAAAAGATCATGGTAGATCCGCCATTGCGATTCCGCCCGGTTAGCGTTGGCGTCGCCCAATACAATCTGTTGGTCAACGATTTTTTCCATCAAGGGGTCCTGCTTTGCGGCGCGATTTTTCTCCCAGGCTAACTGATCACGCGCGACCCCGGCCATTTCCCTGGCGAGTTCCGCGTTGGACATGGCAGCCTGGCCGATAAGCGGATCGGGTTTCGGCGGTTTTGCGCTACACATTTTCGATCTCCAGTACTTTGGTTAAACCATTTTCCACATGACGGTAACCCAGAAGCCGAAAGAATCTTTCAGCCTTGTTCACAGTCTTCACCGAAATATTGATTTCGCCTACTCCCAGCAACCGCATTGCATTTTCAACATACGCCACGAAGCGTTTTGCCACGCCGCCCTTGCGTGCCTCCGGCAATAGATAAAGCGTGTCTTCCGTGGCGATGAGTGTTTGTGTATGTGCGCTTTTATCCAGGTACATAGCGCAGTTGCCCAACAATCTGCCTTCGCTTCTCAGCGTGAAAAGTACGTAGCGTCCGGCACGCTCATAGCGGATGAACGTTTGATAGCCGGGATTAAAAGGAAGACTATGCCGGTGCTCTTCAGTTTCGTTCCAATGTGCCTGGTGCAGCGGTTTGATTTCATCGACAATGGCCTCGATACACTCAAGGGAGAACATGAAGTCCCCGTAGCTGTCTGGCTGAATCTTGTCGATCACGTCAAACGAGATGAGCGTTGGAATCTGGTCCGCGGCAAGCATTATGTCCGCTGCCAGCTCAGGAGAAAGCGGTTGATCGATGTTGCTTTTCAAGATGGAAATCAAGTCTGTATTCATCAGCTATCGAGCCTCGTCAGGATATTTTCAACTGCCGTACGAACTTCATTTGTGTAGGAATACAGGGCCTCACACTCTGCTTTCGTCGACGTAGCGGAAAAAGCCAATGTCTGGAACTCCGGCGCCACTATCTTATTGCCGCGGCGGCCAATCAATATCTCAATTGTGGTTTTCAACCATTCTGGCGTCCCGGCCGGGATTCCCGGCTTCTTGATGCGGATCGTCCTGGCAATGCCGGTCATCAGCGCCGTCTCGACTACAATGCCGTCGCTGATCGCGCCGGTGCTGGAGAGATTCGCCTGTATTGAACCAGCGCCGGTAAGCGTCTGTGTCCGGGTGATCTGGCCGGTGCCGGAGAGATTGCCTTGAGTCGATGGCGCGCCAATGAAATCGCCGCTGATAGTTATCGCGCCGGTACCGCCAAGATTCCCCTGTGTGGACGCGCCGCCGGTAAGCACATGAACTTGCGTTATTGCAATCGCCGAAGATGTGCCGTTCTGCGTCGATGCCGAGAACGTTAATACATGAGCCTGCGTTATCGCGCCGGTGCTGCTGGTATTGCCTTGGGTTGACGCCGCACCTATAAGATCATTAACCGTGCCTGGTGCGATTGCGCCAGTGCTGCTTGCGTTAACTTGAGTGAATGCGGCCACGGCAAGCGCGTGAGCCTGAGCGATTGCCCCCGTGCCACCAGCGTTGGCTTGGGTTGAGGATGCGCCGGTTAAATTGTGTTCGATTGCACTGGCGGTAATCCCCCTCGTATACTCAGGCGCCCATATATAAGGCGCCCGAATATCTTCTTCACCAACTCCCGTCCCGTAGCCGGTGCCCTGCCTAGTTGCAACCTTGCCACCAATCAAATCTACTATCGTTGAGTCGTTTGCGTTCTTGCCATGCAGCAAAAACTTGAGCGATGGCGCAAAGGGCATGCCGAGCAGTGGCGCGCCGTTTGCGAGTTCTACTACCTGAGCCTCTGTTATTCCAGTGCCTGATACAAACGCGACTTGACTCCATCGACCATGCCAATATCTAGTAGATGCACCATCTGTCCGACGACCGATGTTAGGTCCGATGGCCGAATCATAAGCTAAGGATATGGCCGTTCCAGCAGATTCGCTTGCGGTTGTGCCGTTGAGAGGCACTGCACCTACATACAAATTCCCCGAACGCCTCGTGGCATAGACCCAGTACCAAGTGTCCATCGTCACATCACCGCCCGTCCAAAAGGCTTCGGTAAGGTTATAAACCTTAGTGGCGAATCCAAACGAACCTGCATTGTAGCAATATAGATTTACGCTATTTGCTCCACCAAACGGGCCAGTCGAAACAATATATTTAGTGGCCGCCGAATCTTGCGGAGAGCACAGAGTTATCCACGCCCAGTCACCATTAGGCAACGTGAAGTCTGCATGATCCGGGACTGAGTGGTATCGAGTGGTATTAGTCGATACTAGGTCGATTGCCATTTAGGTCGTGGTGTAAGTCAGCGCGATTGCCCAAACTTCCATGTCGCCGGTGGCATTGGTTCCGCTGGTTCCGTTCTCCCGACCCAACTGAATTGATACATAGCTTCCAGCCGCCAAGCTATCAGTGTTCGTTAAGGCAAGACTTATTTCCTTCATAAGCCCTGCGGTTCCAGGAACAGTGGAATCAGCCGAAGTGTCTTGAGCTGCGTAGCTATCCGTATCGATGTTAACAGTGGCAGCAGCAGCCATGACTTGAGATCGAATAGCAACATTATTGGTAGTGGCTGACACCATTGAATACTGTAGTTTGACTGTGGGGCCAGAAGCGTAATCACTAGGCATACGGAAAGACCAGGTAACCAGCTCGTCGGTCGTCCCATCGAACAGTAGGTAAGGGCGCGCGCCCACCCATGACATTCCAGGCGGATTGGTAGCGTCTCGAACGCCGCCAAGTATGGGCAAGTTGATTTGTGACGTTGCCATTATTAACTCCCAAGTTTATTTCTAACGGAATTCTTTAGCTGCGCGGCAGTCCTGGCCGGGTAGTCCGGGATGAGAGTAACGGTAGCCTTGAGATTTGCAAGCGAACTCGCTCCGTCAATAGGATCCAGTATGGCATTGTGTTTAGCAGCGTGAGCGTTGAACTCATCCAGAACGACCAGCATAAATGTCCTTAACAGACCCTCCATACCATCCAGTTGACCGGCCTCGGAATCACGGCGTGCCTGTAGCTCGGCGGTATCTACCGCATCCCTCTGCGGCTGAGTCGTTAGCGTCACAGCATCGCCGGTTATAGTCCAATACTTCGAGTCAATACCGACGACCTCCACCACGTCAGGATTAATGATTCAACTCTGAGTTAGGTGGTAAGGCTCATGCACACTGCGGAAATACTGGCGCGTAGTGCGATTTAGGACGTTAGCCATTATTAAGTCGGCTGCACGCTGGTGTAGGTGAGCGCCGGGAAGTTGACCGTGTTGCCGTTGGTCACGACTTGATCGCTGGATTCGTCAGTTACCCAAAGCACCTTGCTCACGTTGTCAGTGAAGGCAATGTGTAGATCAGGCGATGCGCCCGAAGACGCGGAAGCGGTGCCGCTCTTCGTCGCCGTAGTCAGCACGCGCGCAGCAGCATCCGCGCCGGATAACGTGAAATCGGCAGATGCCACGGTAACTATGCAAATCGTATTGCCGGCCACGGTAGCGAAACTGTCGCCGGCGGCGTACGCCTTGAGCAGCAGCATCCGTATTGCACTGTTTTTAATTGCATTTAAGCCCCCATCCAGCACATCCGCGTGAGCATATTTCGCCGCCATTTCAATACCCCTTTCTATAATCGTAATAAAAAGCCACAAGGAAACTTACTTATAAAAAAACAAATGGTTGCTATCACATTCAATCCGTAAGCTACGATCCTTTCAACCCATCCATCGTTTCCGCCAGAACCACGCCGGTCACTTTCACGTTGCCCGATAACACAACCTCCACATTGTCAGCCTTGTAGCCGCCGGGAAGCCGGAATGCGCGGCTATTGCTCACCTGTTTGGTGAACTTTAATGAGCCATCTGCCCATAGCTGGAATTGCAGAGAGTCAATAGCCAGGGGCGGGATAGCCTGCATCTCGTCGCCACCTATCTCGTATTCGCCCAGGTAGGGATCGGCAAGCCCGTCATTCATCGTGTTGGCAGTAATAAGTGCCTGATTCGCAGCAATTGCGGCAGCGTACGATGCTCCGGCCGCCCCGGTTTCCGCTTCCGTCATATCAAGGTCCGCGTCTACCTTGGCCGCGCCGTAGTTCAATGGCGGCTGGCTGATGAACTTCTTGCTCTTCCACTCGTAGGAAAGTTTTGTACCGACATCCCCTTCCCACTGGTAAATTTTTTTATCCGCGGCCATGTAGAGTTTCCCGGTCCATGGATCGGCCCATATGGCGGTAATCCTCTGGTTCACTTTCACGAATGACGCGCTTTCGGCCTTGTCGATCACGAACATGAGCGAACTGTCATCAACCGTGTAGCCAGCGTAGTACCGGTTATCGGCGGACGCGGCAATGAACGTTTCCGGGTTGAGTTCCGCCCACTCTTTCTGCGTAAACAGATCTTTGGTAACAATGTCCGTATTCACCCCGGCGATTACCAGACCTTGTGGCGCCGGGTACCCTACTCCGAACGCGAAACTCGCCATGCCGCGCTTCGCCATGCATGGCCACGCCACGCCGAGTTTTTCCATACCGCCACCCATGGTCACAGGTTCAACGCCAGTAATGGTGAAGGGGTTGCCTTCAGTCATGCCTACCAGCGTCGTACCGATGATCCCGATCGCAACAATATCCTGATCGTAAGTCTGACGGTAAGCGGTTGGCCAGGCGTAGGGTTTAAACGGTTCCGAGAAACAGACTTCGTTACCAAAAAAGCCACAGGCAATGCCGTTCGCCATGATGACGATGCCCTTCATATTGGCCGGCGGCATGAGCCATGAAGTGGAGGGCAGCACTTCGCCCAGCGCGGCATTTGTGTCAGAAGTGGTATCGTTGTAGATCATGGTGGCGACTGTGACGGTTGCGATGTAGTGGTACTCTGTCCCTGACGAACTTGTCAACGTGCGGTATATCCGCTTGCTCATGCGGGTGGTGTTGTGGGGCGCCACGCGCGCCCAGGTGCCGCCAGCAGTATAGGTTTGCGTGGTTGACAGCGATACCACCGCCTTACTGGCCGCCAAATCCACACTCACCAGAGTGAAGGTGGCATTGAGATCCGTCATGCCGGTCACAGCTTCAAACGTGACAGTTTCGCCAG
>JBKJYB010000296.1:0-3314 GCA_046716045.1 Nitrosospira sp. | reverse complement strand
CGCGGTTGCGCTGCATCGTGGTTACAAATTCTAGTGCAGTGCGCCAGCGCACAAAAAAATCTGCCGCCCAGCATTGATTTGAGAGCACTCAGTAAGGCTCCCGTTCTCCTTATCCTTGGTCTGACTTGCGCGTTTTCTCGCGGTTTAGCGTAAAAACTGGCCCTCGTACGCTTCGATGACCGTTTCCACAGGGTTATGTGTGTAATCGCACATACGAATCTGATCAAAATATTTATCATCAATCACTCGCTTGCTTGTTGCCTGACCTGAGTACCCGCGCAGCTTTGTCAATTCTATTTAATCAGATTAAGTCCTTTTTCGAGGGCTTCCAGGGATGACTGCCGCCCGCCACGTCGTACTCTTGTTTGGCGAAATTTTGATAGACCGGTTTCCCGACCAAGAGGTCCTGGGTGGTGCGCCATTCAATGTTGCCTGGCACCTGCAGGCTTTTGGTTGTGTGCCGGTCCTGGTTACCCGGGTAGGGCAGGACAATGCGGGCGCACGCTTATTGCAAGCCCTGGAAGGTGCTGGACTATCCATACATGGCGTACAGCTCGATTCCATACACTCCACTGGTGTGGTGGAGGTAACACTTACTGCTGACGGTCACCGATTCGATATTCTTCCCGATCGCGCCTATGATTATATTCATCCCCGCTTATCCCGAATGGCCGCGTTGGCCGCAAACCCGGAGCTGGTTTATTTCGGGACATTGGCTCAGCGTGCCAATTCGCATCGAGCCTTGCGCCACATGTTGCGCGCGGCGGGTGGCCAGCGCTTTTTTGATGTTAATTTGCGTGATCCCTGGATATCTGCGGGGAGGCTCGACTGGTCACTGCAACATACGGATTTTGTTAAAGCCAATGACGCTGAGCTTGAATGCGTAACCCGCCTGCTTAGCCTGGAAGCAGTATCTGCCGAAGCTCAGGCAAGAGCGCTGATACAGCGATATCAGCTGCGGGGGTTACTCATAACCTGTGGCGCGGCGGGCGCCTGGTGGCTGGATGATTCCGCACAACTGACCGAGATGGCGGCTGATCCCATAGCGGGTATTCGTGACACGGTAGGTGCCGGCGACGCATTCTCCGCTGTTTTCATGCTCGGCCTGTTGCATGGGTGGACGGTACCGGTTACCTTGCGACGAGCACATGATTTTGCCGGGGCAATTTGCCGGATACGTGGCGCGATTCCAGAGCACAACGATTTCTATAAGCCATTCGTTGAAGAATGGTTGGAGCGCAGATGAAAGAATTATATGTGCTGATGCTAAGCCTTCACGGATTGATTCGGGGGAATGATCTGGAGCTTGGGCGCGATGCTGATACCGGCGGTCAAATCTTATATGTCGTGGAACTGGCCCGGTCACTTGCTCGTCAACGACAAGTAGGCAAGGTGGATTTGCTAACCCGCCGGGTAGAAGATTCCTCTATATCGGCGGACTATGCCTGCCCTGAGGAGATCCTTGGCGATCACGCCCGGATTATTCGCCTTCGATGCGGGCCCCGTCGCTACCTGCGTAAGGAAAGCCTTTGGCCTTATCTCGACCAACTGGTAGATCGGGTATTGCTTTTTCTGCGCGAGCAGAAGCGCTTACCCGATGTCATCCACAGCCATTATGCCGATGCCGGATATGTTGGGATGCAGCTCTCTCAACTGCTGGGTATTCCGCAGATCCACACCGGGCACTCACTTGGACGCAGCAAACAGCAGCATCTGCTAGCGCAAGGCCGTAAACCACAGGCGCTGGAACGTCAGTTTAATTTTCACCGACGCATCGCTGCCGAGGAAGCTATATTGCAACAAGCCAGTTTGATCATAACCAGCACGCCTCAGGAGAGTGCCCAGCAATATGGTTTATATACTAATTATCTGCCCGAGCGTGCAGTTGTTATCCCGCCCGGGACCGATATATCGCGCTTTGCTCCGCCTAGCCGCCGGACTCCTCCAGAACCGGAGGTCGCCAGACTCATTGACCGCTTCCTGGTGCAGCCGCGAAAGCCTCTGATATTGACGATTTGCCGTCCGGAAATGCGAAAAAATCTCGGCGCTTTAATCGCGGCATTTGGCAGTTCACCTACACTGCATGAAAAAGCTAACCTTGCTATTGTGGCTGGCAACCGCGAAGACATCCGCAAACTTGAGGCTGCTCAGACTGAGGTGATGACCAATCTATTGCTCGATATTGATCAATACGATCTGTGGGGTAAGGTTGCCCTGCCAAAGCAGCATAAACCAATCGATGTCGCTGGATTCTACCGGCTTGCAGCCCAACGCCGAGGCGTATTTGTCAATCCGGCGCTCACTGAGCCGTTCGGCCTGACTTTACTTGAAGCGGCTGCCAGCGGTCTTCCGATCGTGGCTACCGAAGATGGTGGACCGCGAGATATCGTTAGCCATTGCAAAAATGGGGTGCTGGTTAATCCCTCGGATATCCATGCGATAGCGGAGGCCATCGAATACGTACTAGCTGAGCCGCGTCGTTGGCAGCGCTGGGCGCGCAACGGTATTGCTGGAGTAAAGAATCACTATACTTGGGATGCACACGTCAAGAAGTACTTGCACGTTTTATCCCGTTTGCTGCACCACGAGCGAAAGCAAATCCGGCGGGACATGGCAATATACCGGCCGCAACGACATCCCCTGCCACTGGTTTCGCAGATGTTAATAAGTGATATAGATAATACCCTGCTTGGTGATCGCGCCGCCCTACGCCGTTTTCTCGCCACACTGCGCGCCACGCCACCAAACCTGGGTTTTGGTATCGCGACCGGCCGTACACTGGAAAGTACATTGAAAATATTAAAGGAATGGGGGGTGCCATTACCAGACATACTTATTACAGCGGTCGGCAGCGAGATAAATTATGGTCTGGAGCTCCGGCCTGATATTGGATGGCAAAATCTGATCAGATACTCGTGGCGCCGCGATGCGGTGGAAGAGGCGTTGCGCGAAGTACCCGGACTCATCCTGCAATCGCCAGAAAATCAGCGTGAATTCAAGCTCAGTTACAATGTCGACCCCGAGGCGTTGCCGCCAATTTCTAAAATCCGTGCCTTATTGCGCGAGCGGAAATTGCCTGCTAATTTAATCTACTCTCGGCAGACTTATCTCGATATTTTGCCTTTGCGTGCCTCCAAAGGACGAGCAATACGCTATCTTGCTTACAAGTGGGGATTGCCATTACGTGCTTTTCTGGTAGCAGGTGATTCTGGTAACGACCATGAAATGCTGATCGGAGATACACTCGGCGTCGTGGTTGCCAATCACAGCCCTGAACTTGCGAGTCTGAGGGGAAACGAACAGATTTATTTCGC
>JBKJYB010000295.1:0-2538 GCA_046716045.1 Nitrosospira sp. | reverse complement strand
ATTCAATTCTTACTTCCGGTATCGAACATTTCTTCGGCAGCTCAGGTGTGGACAGGTTTCGTATTAGTGGCATTGAAACGAGCGCAGCACTTGATCCAAACGATGCCACGGCATTTGTTACAGGCCTAACATTTGTTGACGCTGGTTCTGTCAGCATGCACATGATTCCTATCACTCAGGAAATTGGTGTGGTATCCGAGCCTGCGACCCTCGCGATACTGATGACTGGCCTTGGTTTGATGGGTTTTGTGGACCGTCGAAGGTCTCAGCTACCTCACACTGAGGCCCCGAAAGAATAGGCAGTAAGGGCGCAGGGCAATAGAAAACCGGGCGCAGTTTCCTGGGCCGGGGCGGGGTGTTACTCTGCAAGGGTGTAACAACCCCACCGGATTGTTAAAATTTTGCTATGGCACGGATGGACTAATCGTAGCAATGAAAAGCCCGGCAGAGATTCAGGGGAAGGGCTGCCGGGCAGGCGCCACAAAGGAGGAAAGGCGCATATTTATAAGAGGAGCTATTCGCCGAAAAGTTCCTAAATGAAAAACCCGCCGAAGCGGGTTAAGAAGTCTGAATCTCTTTCTCCATATTCAGTCCATACGATAACCGCACTCCCCCATACCCAATCATGGAAAGAAATTCTGACGTTCTCATCATTGCCAGAGGATAAAGCTCACTCGCAATACGCATGGCCAAAAGGTCTGTCAGATCTTTCTCATGCAGCGCGTAATTAGGATCTTTAGGTTGGTAAAACCCCTCCATTTCGAAGGTAATGGAAAATGGGACCGGCCCATCTTCGGAAGCATTCTTTCCATTTAGGACAACGCTCAATAGACCAATGACGCCTTTCTGCCGAACAGCGTCGCCATCCGCTATATGAACATTGAGGTTTAGTTCTGATTCAAGTTTCCCTTGTGGCGCCTTGAATCTCGGGAGTTTGCGTTCCACGCTGCATTTTGAAATCTCTACAGTCTGAAGGACCAACGAAATAGGAGCTTTTACTGAACCATCGAGAGTTTTGGTTCTTGCAACCTTCCTGACCATTTTGGGCTCTCCTCAAGATCGTAAGCTTCTTGTTCGTTAAGGGTTATGAAATATTTGTGGTTGTGAATGACAGGCCCTGTAGCCTTACTTTCAGACCTTACCTTTTCAGCGAGAGCCTCATTCACTAACTCATTAAGACTGATGTCCCGATTCTTTGCCAGAAACGCTGCTTTTTTGTGAAGGTCTGGGGTTACCCTGACGTTAAAGACTCCTTTGTATGGCTTGCAAGGCTCGTGACCCTGCTCTTCGCAGAACGCGAGGTAATCCTCTACGGCAGCCTTAAAAGCGACCTCTAGTTGTTGAGGCGAATCTGCTTCATATGTAACGACATCATCTATATGCAGAATACGCCCATATAAGCAGTTGTCGTCTACACTAATATCAGCCGAACCCTGAAACTCACCATACGACAGAAGACTTCGTGACTTGGTCACTCTTAGTTCTCCTTTTTTTCATTTAAGAGCCCGTTTTCAATAAGAGCCGCGAGCACTTCATCAATTACATAACGCTTAAGTATGTTGCTCGGATGAGGCTTATGAAAAAGTAACTTTTGATCTGTAATGCTGTTAATGAACTTTCGGCGTGACCCGCTTCCGGTTTTTTCTTGATAGTTAAAGTGATTCAACACGGACGTCAATTCATCCCAAGTAAAGTCCTTTGGCCGGGTTTGCAGGCGCTCAAGCGATTTGCTAATTTTGGACAAAGGATTATGGCAAATAGTTTCGCACTATGCAACTGAAAGTTAGTTGCAAAGCTATATTGTTTTGATCGGAACAATCAAATGCTTCCCGTCGTTATAAGGATCAATTTTATTCACCGTTCATCTAGAGGCGCATGATTGTACCTGACTCAGCAATATCCGCTACCACCCTGAGGTACACCAGAGAAGCATTGTGGGTATTCACAGAAGGAAATAAAAAACCCGCCGAAGCGGGTATCGGAGAGAGTCATATTACCCGAACTTAGCATAAGGGTTTGCTCCAGAGCCACTCGATTAATAGGTGCGGTATCGCACTGAATTATTTTAATAATTTCTTCATAGTAGGTTTGGTTCCTGCGGAGCGAGAGACTGCGGTATTTTTATCCACAACTTATTTGATTTAGGAGACTATTATGACCCAAGATAAAACACATCCTCCCACCAAACCTTTCACTCCTGATCCCACTAAGAAAAGTAACCCCCCGCGGAGAGATCCAGCCAGTGATTTACCTACTGATCCTCCCCGGCATGGAGCTGGCGAACATGCGACTACAGGAAGCCGGAGCCATAAGAATGAGGGCGATCAGTCTAAAACTAAGACTCCTTCAACTCGCGGCGGTACGTCTGCGCAGCACGCGAAGGCCGGCAGTCAAAGTAAAAAAAATAAATAGTATTTCGCTTTGTGTTGGTTATCGTACCGATTGAAAAACATTGATTTAAACCGATGCGAATAGAAGAGGCAAGATTATCTTGCCTCTTCTAGGGGAGGAGCTCCAGAAGGAAAGGGGCTGTCTTGA
>JBKJYB010000294.1:0-5065 GCA_046716045.1 Nitrosospira sp. | reverse complement strand
ATAGCAGGTCATGAAAAAGAAGTAAGCCATGCTGGATACCGACAACGGCAAGCGAGCTATAAGAATGGCGTGCTGACCGTCAGATTACCGAGACTGGGTGGCGAGAAGGGAAGAATTATTCCCATATCGTAACGAATGGAAACCGGGTCTTATTTCATCTGGTGGGCGCGCGTTGGCGTTGTTGTTGCCGCCTCGCTGGGGATCGCCTTCGTCTGTGTAGTGGCGGGAGCGGCTGAAACAGGATCATCCATAAGCAAGAAGGAGAAAACTATTATGCCCATGACCATTACATCATCGTCTTTCCCTCACCAGGGGGTCATTCCCGCTCGCCATACTTGTGAGGGCCATGATACTTCCCCCGAACTTTTCTGGACAGAAATACCCGAGGGTACGAAGAGTCTGGTTTTAATCATGGATGATCCGGACGCGCCTGATCCCGCCGCGCCTAAAAGAACCTGGGTGCATTGGGTGCTATACAACATCCCGGCCAATACCAGCGGTTTGCCCGAGGCCATTGCGGCAAGAGACCTTCCCTCAGGAACCCTGGAGGGACTTAATGACTGGCAGCGCACCGGCTACGGCGGACCGTGCCCGCCGATAGGCAGCCATCGCTATTTTCATAAGCTCTACGCGTTGGATACTGTATTGCCGGATTTGAATCAGCCTACCAAGGCAAAGCTGGAACAAGCGATGCAAGGCCATGTCATCGCGTATTCCGAACTGATCGGACGATATCAGAAGCATTGACCGTCCATTCGGTACCGTAAAGCACGTCCCATAGAAGTTGCGGTAATCGCAGGCTACGGGCTGTCGTGCGTCTTGTTATTATCCCGATTATGTCAGTAAACACACTCCACAGAGGACTTATGAGGGCTCTTGGACGCGTCCCCCACATTCCTCGCTCGACTAAAAGCTTCAGGTAGTTGCCTGTCCAGCCCGGTGGTCCTTGGAAGACATCTATTAGTTGTGTTCCGCCGCCAGCCGCATCTTGCTTTTTGCGGCATGCCCCTATACCAAGTAGCGGCAAATGAAACGCTACGCAAAATTTATATTGATTAGTCACGCTTTAGTCAGGTTGGAAGTGATGTACAAAGTATGTCGAGAAACTTCACACTTGGTGGTGGCTCATATTGATAACTATTTGACCGATCAGTACTGGAACGATTTTTGCTTTCCTACTCTGAATATCTTCAGATTTAATTCCATATAAGAAACAGGGACATTAATTCTCAAACAGGGTGTGAAACATTTAACCTAAATCCGGTAGTTGACCGCTTATTTTGCAATTTAGCACTTTGATCCACAAAGATCTTTTGTGCCACTTGACCTTCACTTTTTTGGTGAGTTCGCTACAGGGCAGATTACGCGGTTTTTGCGGCACATGGCTGCGTTGCAACTCCTTGGAATGGTATGACCATTCCGCGTCGTTGCGCCTTGCCCTGCACCCCAAAAACCGCATACTCCACCCCGTTCAACTGCCGGATTTAGGTTTAAGCATTCATCCCACACAACGTAACCGGTAATATCACAAACCCGAGGAAGCGGAATTCATGATGGTTCAGAAGTGTACGGTGGCACTGTGCTTGGTACTGCTGGCGGGATGTGGTTCGCTACCATTGCCGGATAGAATGGCACATACAAACCATGCCGTACGTATAGAAGGCGCGTATGGTCCGCTTTCTGTTCAGAAAAGCGAGGCAGTCTTGGCCAGGCTGAAGAACCGTAGCCCGGAAACGAACATCTTTGATAGACACCTTGCACAAGTAGAGGAACTCATGGGAAGCCCGTTGATGACGGGCAACAAGGTAACGCTGCTGCTTGATGGCCCTGATACCTACAAATCAATGTATTCCGCGATACAGGGTGCGAAGAATCATATCAACATGGAAACCTACAGTATCGAGGATGATGAGATTGGTCGTCGGTTCGCGGCTGCATTGATTGAAAGGCAAAAGAATGGCGTACAGGTGAATTTTATATACGACAGTGTCGGATCGGGCGATACACCCAAAGAATTCTTCAAGTCATTGATGGACAGCGGCATCAACGTGCTGGAATTCAACCCCCTCAATCCGTTGATGCTTCGCAAGAAATGGGAGGTGGGTCGCGATCATCGCAAGCTGCTCGTGGTTGACGGCCAGATTGCCTTTGTGGGCGGCGTCAATATTAGCAGCGTGTATTCCAGCGGGTCATTCACCAGGTCAAAACCGCGCACAATGGATGCCCCATCGTGGCGCGATACTCATCTACGTATTGAAGGGCCGGTTGTCAGCGATTTCCAGAAATTGTTTCTCGCGACTTGGGAAAAACAGAAGGGTGAGCCACTGGTGTCGAAATCCTTTTTCCCGCGGATAGGCAGTAGAGGTAATGAAGTGGTGCGTGCCATCGGCAGTTCGCCTGATGGGCCTTACAGCCCCATCTATGTCACGCTGCTATCAGCGATTAACAGCGCCGAAACCTATGCATATATTACAACTGCATATTTTGTACCTGACCCGCAATTGCTTGCTGCAATGAAAACCGCCGCCCAGCGCAATGTCGACGTGCGATTGCTGCTACCCGATAAAACGGATTCGAATCTGGTTTATTATGCTTCGCATTCCTACTATGATGAACTGCTGAGCGCTGGCGTGAAGATCTACGAGCGGGAGGATGCGTTACTGCATGCAAAGACCGCGCTCATAGATGGCGTCTGGTCTACCATAGGTTCAACGAATCTAGATTGGCTCAGTTTTCAACACAATCAGGAAATCAACGCGGTGATTCTCGGGCAAGATTTTGGTGAGCAAATGAAAGCGATGTTCGAGAAAGATATCGAATCTTCCAGACTTATCATACTTGAAAAGTGGCGCCAGCGTTCGATTGGCGTGCGCCTCAAAGAGCTTGGTGCACGCCTGTGGGCCCGATGGATCTGATATAGTGTAAATACCACTCATATAGCCGTTTCCATTGCCCGGTTATATTTTCCTTCACGGGCCAAACCGTTTAATTGGCAACGCTTAAAGAACACTTTTTGTGCCTCTGCGACATTGTTTTCCTTCCCTTTCCAGGCGGCAAGAACCGGTGCCTGAAGCGCCCGCCCATAGGAGAAACTGAGCTGCCAGGGATACGATCCCATCGCATTCATGGCGTTCAGATGGCCGGTGGCATCTTCCGCACTTTGGCCGCCGGACAAGAATACGATCCCGGGAACCGCCGATGGGACATAGCGTCGTAGACAACGAGCCGTAGCTTCAGCAACCTGTTGCACGTTGGCCTCATGTGTGCACTTCATCCCCGCGATCACCATATTCGGCTTGAGCAGAATACCCTCGAATATCACGCGGTGAGCATCAAGCTCAGTGAACAAAATCTCAAGCATTTGCGACGTGATCACTTCACAGCGATCCATATCGTGATGACCGTCCATGAGTACTTCCGGCTCTACGATTGGCACAATGTCCACTTCCTGGCAGAGGGCGGCGTAGCGCGCCAGTGCGTGGGCATTTGCACGCATGGCGTATACCGAAGGAATATCGTGCTCGTCAATTTGAATAACCCCCCGCCATTTCGCAAATTTCGCACCCAGTTGTTTATACTCCGCAAGCCGTTCACGCAAGCCATCCAGGCCTTCGGTGATTTTGTCACCGGAATACAGCGCCAGCGCTTTTGCGCCTTTATCCACCTTGATGCCGGGGATAATTCCCCGGCTTGACAGCAGTTCGGCGAAAGGAGTGCCATCGCGGGAACTCTGGCGCAGTGTTTCGTCAAAGAGGATAACGCCACTGATATAGCGCTCGATACCCTCGGTGGTGAAGAGCAGTTCACGGTATTGCCGGCGGTTTTCTTCGGTCGATTCAAGCTTGATCGAGTCAAAACGTTTCTTGATCGTTGGGTTGCTTTCATCCGCTGCAAGAATACCTTTTTGTTGCGCGACGATGGCACCGGCTACTAACTTGAGTTCATCAACGTCCATTGAGCTATTCTCCGAAAAGGTGAAATACATTTTTAGAGATAATAAGAAGCGTGCGCTGTGGGTGCATGCCCGTCTATCCCTGTTACTGAATGGGGGCAGTCCCAAAAATGCCCATATACCACAAGCCGATCAAGGCACCGATGATACCCGCAATCACGACGTAATAAGGCCATACCGGTTTCTTATCCTCAAATGGGTCGGTCAGCGAGCGACGTGCGCCTTGCGGCAAATAAGCGAGCTTGGTCAACGACGTACCAAATGGAATATTGATGAGCGCCCGGGCGTTGATCGCCCAACCGTTCGCGTCCAGTACCGGGCCGAGGTTGCGTTTCTTCAACTTGAACCAAGCTACAATCATGGCCGGGCCCGAAATCAGCAACATCAGACCGAATATGGCCAAAGGTATCTGCCAGAATTTCAATCCCAGTATTCCGCCGACCAGTGAAGCAAGAATGCCGCCGATAGCGCCGAGCGCCAAGCCTATCGCCGCAAAAATCCCGGCGAACTTGCCTACATCGAAAGGTGGTTTGGGCGGTGGAGGGGGTGTGCCAGCCGCTACGGGCGTGCCGGTCTCCACCGCCGCCTTGATCAGCTTCTCATCCGCGGCGGCGGCCTTCGATGAGGCCAGTTTTTGCAGTTGCTCGTTAATAAACTTGATCAGTTTTTTATACGGCGACCAGAATGCCTGCCGAATGCTGATCGGATGATCAAGGATGCGCAAAATGGTGGCGTCCCAGTCCTGGCCTTTCCGGTCATAGAAAATGCCATTCCGGCCGGCCATGAGAAAATCAGAATCGCCGGCGGTAAAGGCGGCGGCAATACTCATTTTTTCCGTGCCACCGTTGCGTACACAATCGCAATACGCCAGATACAGGCCGCTCATGTTGGCGAACTCCGCGTGCTTGCCTATATCCTCAACCCTGACACACAGATCGCAACTGCGCCCATCCAGGTACAGTGTACCCAGTTGGAATATCGCTTTGTCTCTTCCGGTGTAGAAGCTGCGGAACGATACGAAATTATTTACCAGGTTGAATAAATCGCGGTTATAGCGCAGCAGTTTTTCCACCGAGCGGATTGCTTTGACCTCGGTTTCCACCGCCTTGTCCT
>JBKJYB010000293.1:0-3199 GCA_046716045.1 Nitrosospira sp. | reverse complement strand
CCTGTACCAGCTCACGCATGATCTCGCGGCCAGCAATCGCCGCCGGCCCGACATGCGCCTTGTATAGCCGAAGACCGATAGCGTTAAGCGAGTAAACATCGATCCGTTCCGCGAGGCGCGGTTCACTGCCCAACAGCCGCTTCAGCTTGGTTCGCAGCGCATTCGCCAATGTATCGGAGAAGGTTGTCAACAGGATGCGGGCATCGGGATGCGTTCGTGCCAGATAGGCTGCCCGGTGCAATGCCACGATGGTCTTGCCTGTGCCGGCAGAACCGGAAACGCGTGCGGGCCCGGCATAGTCGCGCTCCACCCATTGCCGTTGTTCAGAATGGAGAAAGATAGTCCACTTCTCCCATGGAAAATCAAGGGCACGCTGTAACTCTTCTACATTCGTCATCACGCGGAAACGGCGCTGGGCATCGGGATGATCGAAAGGATCCGCTGCCATGACGGCGGGCTGGGGCACGCGGGGCTTGCGGCCAGTCGCCAGTTCCACCAATGCCTCCGACGCTTCGGCAGGCAGGTGTTCAGTCAAGGCCAGCAGCGCATCCTCAGTGGTTGCCTTCCTGACATCGCCGAGCCATTCAGCGGGCACACCGTAGCCGAGGAGTTCGTCATCGGACGCTGTGATATAAACAGCCCTCTTTTCGGCAGCAAGTTTCGGCTCAGCGGCAAATTTTGTGTGCACGTAAACCGGAACGACAATCTCCTTGACCGTCTCGCGTATCTCCACCAGTTGCGCGGCACCCGTCATGGGATGCGTTTCCAGTTTTCGCCGCTCCGCCCAGTCATAAGCCTTGTCGTGGTGATCGACGTAGCAGAGCAGCAGGCTGCCAGTAGTCTTGTGAACGATCAGGCGAATATCCGCGTTCACCCGTACCGACCAGAAGTTTCTGTCCTTTGCTTTATCCAGCTTATGAAAATTGAACCCAGGGTTGGCGGGGTTGAGCTGCAGGTCGAATGCCGTTGTCTTGACTGCTTTCTGTTCCTCTCCAGTAAGGCGGGCTAGGCTGTCGGTGAAAGTGTCGGCGATGCGGAAGTTCATTGGTTTATGACAGCGGCGTTGCGTCAGAACCAGCTTTTAAAAGGGTCCAAAAGGCACCTTCGGCGGCAGGATAGATTGCTAATAGAGGTGAATTCACTTTCCAATCGCACCACGCTTAGCCTCAAGGAAGACCTCATGAGGAGTCCGGTAGCTGAGGCACTTGCGGGGTCGATGATTCAGTATTTTCACGGCGGCTGCAAGTTTTTCGGGGGTTACATTTCTAAAGTCTGAGCCTTTTGGGAAATATCTTCGCAACAAGCCATTTGTGTTTTCGTTGGTTCCGCGTTGCCAGGCTGAATACGGGTCGGCGAAATAAACCGCCAAACCTGTGCCCTTTTCAATATCACGAAAGCGGGTGAATTCCTTACCGTTATCCAGTGTCAGCGTATGCCGCAGCGCTCTGGGGATGGGCCTGAATGCAGCGGTGACCGCAGCAGACGTCACTGTCGCCGTCTTGTCGGTAAGCTTGGCTGCAATCAGATAGCGGCTCTTGCGTTCAACGTGTGTGGTGATGTGTCCGCTGCCTTTTGCGCCCTCTACGGTATCGCCCTCCCAGTCGCCGAAACGTTGACGCGCGGCAACTGAGTCAGGGCGTGCATCAATACTGATGCGTCCTGGAATCAGGCCGCGTCCTGTTCCATAACGGCGCTGCTTGCGGCGCTTCTTGTGACTGCGGCACAGGAAACTAAAAAGCCGCCCTCCTTGATGAGCATCGCGATAAACCCAGCGATAGATCGTCTCGATGCTAACGCGCATCCTGATATCGTCCGGATATTCCATCTTCAGCCGGGCGGCGATGACATCCGGTGATCTTTCTGCCCGCATACTTTGCTCAACATAGTGCACCAGCGGGGTATAAGCGCGGCGTCGATGGTGACGTGGCTGCCTTCTACGTTGCAGCGCTCGTTGCTGGGCACCTTCATACCAATATACCCAACTTGAGATAACGGGTCCATTGCGTTGAATCTCACGGCTGATGGTGGTGTGATGCCGACCCAGGCGGCGTGCAATTTCTCGCAGGCTGAGTTTGAACAACTTGAGATGGTATATAACGTAACGCTCTTCTGAGGTAAGCTGTACGTAGGGCATGAGGGGTCTCTCCTGGTGTGTGGGTGGGTTGCACTTCTCACACTACCAGACTTACTCTTCATGTCCGCTTAAGATCTAAGCAGTGGTGCGGTTGGAATTAGAATCCACCAGATACGCAAGAAATTGGTTGCGAAGTGCAGCACGGTCTTCACCAAAATGAGCACGGCGATGATCGTTCGGACAAAGTGCGATTACATTCCATTCACGATCCCGTCCCTTTTCGGACAAAGGAATTACATGATGTGTCTCCAGGAAGACGCGGCCGTTGTCCATTTTAAAGCCTGAGGCAGCGCAGCATTCACACACTCCTGCTGCTCGTTCCAGAACCACTCGACGGACTTCTGAAGAACGGTCAAATACAAATCCTGTAGATTCATGCTTGGCGGCATATTCGGAAACGAAAAATTGATCGACGAAAACTGGCCGCGTCGGGGAAATATCCTGCTCGCGGAGCATCTCATCTGGAGGAATCTTTCGCACCAGGCGGCACGAACCATCGCCATCCGAATAGGAATGTGCGTACCAGGCCTCGGAATCCAGTAATCGATACCTAACCTTTGATGCGTCCCAGCCAGGATCAGGCTGGGAGCGTGGCTTGCCCTCCAGCATTATTACTCGAACCGGCTCGGATTTTCGATAGGCATGTTGCAGCAATAAATCGAAATTTCGGGCACGCGTTGCCTGGGCTCGGGCACGAGAGCGGACGTCGGAGGGAGCGGAGCGGTCGATCGCAACGCGATCGAGCTCCAGAGCATATTGACGCATGTTACGGTCATATAAAACCAAACCCTGCGAAATTGCGAGCGAGTGGTGCCAAATGCATAACGTGGTCGGTTGGTCTCCTCCCCCGAATGCCCACTCATAGCAGTACGTCTGATTAGTGCGGGGGTTATCGATTACCGAACCGTCTTTCCTTATTCCCCACGGGGTGACGTCTATTCCCGCTTCCGCTACCAGATCCATTATTCTTTCGTTGCGGCCCGGACGAAGCGACTCCAGCACGGATTCAAGCACGTCAATATCGCTCTCCTCCATCATTGCATCCTGAACACTTTCATTACTTCA
>JBKJYB010000292.1:0-2791 GCA_046716045.1 Nitrosospira sp. | reverse complement strand
GGGAGGATATCCTTCACTTTCCATTGGGCCACTGCTCGAGACACATCATCACGACATCGGCGATATCCTCAGGGAATCCCTGGCGCACGAGGGTGAAGCCTGTGCGGCCTACCATGAGATGCTGGAACTGACTCAGGGCAAATCGGTATTGCTGGAAGAGTACGCGCGAGAACTCATCGTCGCGGAAGAGATGCACGCCGACGAAGTTAACAAGATGCTGCGCCGGACGGGTAAAACAGGCGTGTACGAACCCGTCCAGTAGTCGCTGTCAACGTGCACTGGAGTTCTTGGGCATCTTATTTATCCGGCGAGCAGATACTATGAATTTCGTCGTTGCGGGCTTGACCCGGAATCCAGTCCAAGTCGGCAATGGCGTGCTTTGAACGCCACGGGTACCGGCTTCCGCCGGTATGACGTTTGTACTGTCTGCTCGCCGGGTCAATATAACACTGATCTATTAAACCCAGATAATCCATTAGGACGCGAGATGATGGTGAGGCAGGTTGCGAGACAGTTTTGTCGGTTGGGAGAAGTCCATAGCTTGGTCTATGGACGCCGAGCAAGCGGCGAAAATGGCCGCAAACTGACCACCAGCACTCGCGTAGGCTCGGAGAGCCGCCTAATGGATTATCTGGGTTATATGAGCGGTCAACTACCGGATTTAGGATTATTCGTCGCTTCGCAAATCGTTGTACACCATGCCGCTTAACTGAATCATCAGGTCAATCTCGCTTTCCTCTTCATCCAGGATCTGCCCGGATTCGTAGAGCTCCATTAACGCGCGAAGTGCACCGGCATGATTTGCATCAAAGATGTCAGCCGATTCGGCCGGTTGCAAAGTCACTTCAACAGGGTTCATGCCTGCCTCTTTAATGCGGATAATCACTCAAAAATCTGTTTGTACGTTCACGTAAACCTTAGCAGTCTGCTAGCCGAACCGCTTTTTTTTGATTCCAACCAAGGGTGCGGTATGAAAGATGCGCCGATTAAAATTGGAGGAATCTCGTAAGCCGCCGGTTCCATTGCGATACGGGTCCGTAACGATACTGTGACCATTGAATGCACGGTTGGTATCATCCACGCAATCAGCATCACCCCTCATGGCTGGCAAATCCTGCCCGGGCTGTCTGGCAAGCAAGGGTTGACCAGCCTGACTCGCCGGTGATACGGGCATCACTAACGCGGGTAGTTGGGGTTTCATGTTACCTCCTGTAATGTACAGAGCTAAACCAGGATAAATTCGAAAACTTGATTGGCGCGTTCAGGCTAACGGGAACAGATGGCGTTTCGATGAACGATTTGTGAAGGTTTTATAAATGATTATTGGATGAGGATAGAACGTGTTTCAGCTCTGCTTCTTTGAAATTTCCATCATGTTCCACTTGGGACCTGAATATTCAAAAGTGACCGGCTCCAGCGGTGCTCGTTCGCACCCGTCGCGCATCAACGCGGCCGTCTCCCCCAGAGCTATTTCCTGGAGGCGGCAGCGCATATTCAATACCCCATCGCTGGACTCAAAAACACCACAAGTACGCGGAGTTTCGCCACTCGCCTGATAACTTTCGGACGCTACGTGAGACCCCACATCATTCATCACTGCCACGGGTAAATGCGGGTAGCGTCGTCTCGCTTCCCGAATCCATTGCAACAAATTTGCCTGTTGAGTGCAATCGTATACATTGCCATCAACCAGGACCATGTCGTAAGCGTCCAGGTCCGGCTCGGGAAAACTTTCCAGCGATTTTCGTTCCAGTTTGTGTTTTGATTTCTCAAGCAACAGTTGCACGATTCGACGCGCGTCCTGTCTCTCTCCAACCAGCAGAATATTCATGCCGCCTTCCTTTGCGCATCTTCGGGAAGCGTACCGAACAAGGCAAACTCCGTGATAACGTCGATCTCAATGTAGCAGGCCACGGTTAAAACCCGGCCAATCTTGATAGGCGCGCCCAGCCTGGAAACGTTGACGCCAAGTTTGCGGATCAGTCTCTCCACCGCAACGGTAGTCACGGTTACATAACGCTTTATCCTGTTGTTCTGCGCAAAGAGGAATAAGGTCCGCATCATTTGTACAGGAATATCGCTGAAGCCGAATCCCGCGCTTTCGTATTTTGGAATCGTCACGGCAAACCGGCTTAATTCCCACACATCGGTCTGCCGGGGCGCCGGTTGCCCATGCAATAATTGTGGAAAAGTATCCTTCAGCATATTGGGACCCGTGGTGGGAAGCAGCCTCCAGCAACCGAGTACCTCATCCTCATCGCCTTTCGCAAGCACATAGACCGGATTAGCATGATCAAACTCATCATGTTCCATTCCATTATCGTTGGTCACCTCCCAGCCCAGCCGGTCATGGAAGACTTCGTGTCTCAGCCGATACATCCCTATCACCGCCCGTTGATCCAGAGAGCCGTTTCCGTGCTGCGCAAGCATGATCTGTCCCATCTTTTGCCCCGCCCTGGTTGGTTAATGACGGTGCTATGAAACAACGGAACGAGGGTCGCGGATAGCTGTAGAATCTTACAGGCAAAAGCCTAAGATAGCGGCTGTAACCGTTACCTGTTAAGGGTTACAGGCGTTCGCACAAGACTCGTATCGAGCCGGATTTTTGGACGAATTTCCGGAAAAAAGTTCGGATAGAGGTGACGTTCAGCTTTTTCGTATTTTTTTCTTCGACGCGCGCAAGGCATCGTAAACCGTAGGGCAATGAAATGGACTCCTCCCTCCTAGCGGCATCGAAGTGTGCCAGACTGTAATTTCGACAAACAGTCAACAGAAGGAGGAGTCCATTTCA
>JBKJYB010000291.1:0-2829 GCA_046716045.1 Nitrosospira sp. | reverse complement strand
GGCCGATAGCGGATTCGGAAGGACAAGATGCCCTATAGGCGATGGGGAAGGGGCGGCGAAAGCACGAATGGTCGACGCCCTTCGATCAGTGCAAAGATCGCCTGACAAGGCAGAGTGTCCGCAAAGCACTGTCCCGAGAGGATCGCGGCACGGAGTGCCAATTCAGAGCTCCGTTAATAGCTCCGGGCAACCCGTGCGCTTTTTCTCTTACTTGGCTGCTGGCTTGTTTTCTTTGTGAATCTGGGTGGGGCCGGTGATCGAAATATCCTTGCGGATGACGCGCATGTCAATCTTGTCATCGACCTTTTCCAAATCGTCCGTCGACCTGAACGCACCCGCTTTCGTGCGATATTCAATGATCGCCTTGGCTCTGGCGGGAGTAATGCCCGTGAGAGTCTGAAGTTCCTCCTGGGTAGCGGTGTTGATGTTGACGACAGCGTGAGCAGCGCCAGTAAACGCTAACATTGTGACAAGGGCAATAAGCAATTTCTTCATGAATTTTCCTTTAAATTAAAAAAACAATGGGCAACATAAAATTCTTTACCACAGGACTATGGAAGACCTGGCGGGGGGAAAAAACAAACGATGAAAACCCCTACGAAGAATAGCAGTAATTTGCCACTTTCCCTGCCCTAAATTTCTCTGAACGACGCATATTAACCCGGATGTTTCATAAATTCGCGAGATGATGGCGCAGGATTTTGTTTTGCAGGGGGATGTTGTGAAAGAGTGGCGTAGTTATTCATACGCCCGGCTGAACAAAATTTCCATACGAAGCAAAAGACCAGCGAGGACGCGCGTCAATTTATGAAACATTCGGGTTAAGAATAATCAGGCTCATGTTTACGAAACCACAGCGTAATCGGCCACGCCAATGAACATTGGCAACTATCACAGTTGTGGTCTTTCACTGGAAATGGCTGATCCCCAACAGCGTAGCTTCGGAAATAACGATAGCCGAGCGCCGGGAACGGAATATCTCAGCCCGCGCTGGAAAGAAGGGCCCATACCAGAACACGCATAAAACCAGCGGAGTATCGCTGATCCGATGAAACCGCAATTTCTCTGTCCTTCCTGAGACAGGGGCAGGAACTTGTGGGTCAGGCCTTGAGATCGGAACCCACGGCGTTCCGCAAATCCCTGGAAGGCCTATGGCAGGCGATCTGCCGCAAACGCTCCACATCGTTTAGCTTGATATGCCGGCACTCGCTGCTAACGAGCCCGTCATCCTGAAACCGTGCAAATATGCGGCATACGGTCTCCTCCGCAATCCCCAGGTAATCGCCAATATCACCGCGGGACATGCTCAGATTAAACTCGGTAGCCGAACAATGGCGCTGCGCGAATTGCTGCGACAGGTTGAGCAAAAAGGCGGCCAGGCGCTCCTCGGCGTTATGTTTGCCAAGCAGCATCAGCAATTCCTGGCTGTGGCGGATTTCCGCGCTCATGATCTTGAAAATTTCGTACTGGATGGCGGGATCTTCCCTGGCCAATTCCTCGAAACGATCAACCGAAACCTCGCAAACGGAAGTGACCCCCGTTGCGCGGGCCTCGCAGTTGTGCCGCCGATTCCCGATAGCGTTCAGTCCCAGCAACTCCCCCGCTATATGAAAACCCATCACCTGAACCTGCCCGTCTGCATCACTGACGCAGGTTTTGACCGACCCGCCGCGAATGACATAGATATATTCGAGGGATTGTCCCCTGCGATACAGGACTTCACCGCGTTTAAACACCTGCTTCTTTTTGACGACTCGCTCGAATAACGATGAATCACCGGTCTTGAGCCACAGGGACATGCATAACTGATAAGCACCGCAATTCCTGCAATCGATCGGCACACCTGCCGGTTCTGCGGTGACGGGTAGCATTTTTAGCGCGCGCTCTGACATGTGAGGACCTGCTGGCAATAAATTTACAACCTACGCGGGTAGCTTCAGGTCTCCCAAAACCACCCCGGGGAAATCCGTCAATTGATACTTACCGCTCGCCACCATCGCGGCAAGCATTTCCAGCGTCTGGTTTTGCAACAGCTTCACGATTTCCTGCTTGATCGGCCACCATTTCGTATGCATCGGGCAGGCGGTTTTGTCGCTGCAAACCTTGAGTCCCAACACGCAGCCTTCCGTGAACTCCGGCCCCTCGGTAAACCTGACGATTTGCATCAGATTGATTTTATCGCTATTTTCCCGCAGGCAGAAGCCACCTTGCTTGCCACGAAAAGAATATAGCAGATTACCCCGGCACAATTCCTGCAAAATCTTGGCAAGATAGGTGGGCGGCGAGTTCAGGTGTTCGGCAATGGTACGATTCAATACTGCTACACCGGGGGGTTGCGTGGCCATGTAAATAAGTGCCTGAATAGCATACTGGGTTGTACGGGACAGAATCATTGCGGAATTATCGCGCAAGCACTGTAACAATCATTAGAACAAATTCCAGACATAAGATTCCCGCATCCCATTTCGTCAACTCCTATACCAGCCAATAGACGAAGATAAACAGCCCCAGCCAGACCACATCCACAAAGTGCCAGTACCAGGCGACCCCTTCAAAGCCGAAGTGATTCTCGGGCGTGAAGTGGCCCGCCATTACTCGACACCATATGACGAATAGCATGATGGAACCCAGCGTCACGTGGAAGCCGTGAAAACCGGTCAACATGTAGAACGTCGCGCCATAGGCGCCAGTCGTAAGCTTGAGGTTGAGATCGGAATAGGCATGACCATATTCATACGCCTGCAGGCCGACAAACAGGAATCCCAGCGCAAACGTCAGAAACAAACCCAGTTTCAATTGTCCGCGCTTGTTCAGCTTGAGCGCCCAGTG
>JBKJYB010000290.1:0-14379 GCA_046716045.1 Nitrosospira sp. | reverse complement strand
CTGGCGTTTATCGACCTCGCTTGCCGCCCCCGTCGTCGTCATGGCGATTAAGCTGAGCGCAATAGCAAGAATCTTTTTCAAATTAATCTCCTTGGGTATATTTAAGGTTCGAGCCTGCCGTTAATTTGCCGGGAAGACGGGGTTATCAAAGGTACGCTATTTATCCGGCGGGAGAATACTATGAATTTTGTCATTCCGGGCTTGGCCCGGAATCTAGTCCAAACCAACAATAGGTTGAAACTTCTATCTCTTGCACGGGTTACGCGATATCCGGCTAACCAACCACCGTCCTCGCGAGTAGGTCATGCGCATCGGAACCGGTAATTTCGACCTCGATAAACTCGCCGGGTTTCATCGTTTTTGCGTTATCGATGTAAACCACGCCGTCGATGTCCGGCGCGTCCGCGCTGCTACGAGCGATGGCTTTGGTTTTCTGTATCTCATCCACCAGCACGGTCATGCGTTTTCCGATTTTTCGGGTAAGGCGCGCGGTGCTGATTTCTTCCTGCACCGCCATGAAGCGGGTACGGCGTTCTTCTTTCACCTCTTCCGGAATGTGATCGGATAGGGCGTTCGCTGCGGCGCCCTCCACCGGCGAGTAGGCGAAGCAGCCCACGCGGTTCAACTGCGCTTCTCGCAGGAATTCCAGAAGCTGTTCAAATTCCGCCTCCGTCTCACCCGGAAAACCAACGATGAAAGTGCTGCGCAGCGTAATATCGGGGCAAACCTCACGCCACTGCTTGATGCGCGTCAGATTGTTTTCAGAACTGGCGGGGCGCTTCATCGCTTTCAAAATGCGCGGATTGGCGTGCTGAAACGGTACATCGAGATAGGGCAGGATTTTTCCCTCGGCCATCAGCGGAATCACTTCATCGACATGCGGATAGGGGTAGACGTAGTGCAATCGCACCCACACGCCGAATTCACCCAGGGCACGCACCAGCTCGGTCATGCGGGTTTTGAGCGGCCTGCCTTGCCAGAAGCCCGTGCGGTATTTCACGTCAACGCCGTAGGCGCTGGTGTCCTGTGAAATGATGAGCAATTCCTTGACACCGGCGTTAACCAGATTTTCCGCTTCCTGCATGACTTGATTAACCGGACGGCTGACCAGATCGCCGCGCATGGAAGGGATGATGCAGAATGTGCAACGATGATTGCAGCCTTCGGAGATTTTGACATAGGCATAATGCCTGGGTGTGAGCCGTATCCCTTGGGGAGGAATCAGACTGGTATAGGGGTCGTGCGGTTGTGGCAGATGCATGTGCACCGCGGCCATGACTTCCGGCAAGGCATGCGGGCCGGTAACCGCCAGCACCTGTGGATGGGCTTGTTTGACCACATCGCCGCCGCCTTTGGCGCCCAGGCAGCCGGTGACGATGACCTTGCCGTTTTCCGCCAGCGCCTCGCCGATGGCATCCAGCGATTCCTCCACCGCACTGTCGATGAAGCCGCAGGTGTTGATCACCACCAGGTCGGCATCCTCGTAAGTGGAGGAAATGTCATAGCCTTCGGCACGCAACTGAGTAAGAATCTGTTCGGAATCCACCAGCGCCTTGGGGCAACCGAGCGAGACAAAGCCGACTTTGGGAGATAAGGGTTTGGGAGAGGGCATGGATATTGAAGTATTGGCTATGGAAGAAATAAAGTATCGGAACGATGGCCGCTTAGCGTATGAGACCTTCGACTGATTTGACTGATTGATTGAGCTGGCGATTCGATGGTTCAGGCATGATGAGAGAAAAGGTTGCCAGCCAGCCAGATGGAACTGATGCCCAGCGTGATAAGCGCAACCTGCTGGATGGTCGCATCGATTTCAGGGCGTTTGTGCAGGCCGGGAATTAAATCGGACATTGCAACATAGATCATGCTGGCCGCGGCCAGCCCCAGCAGCGACGGGAGGAGGTGATTCATGTCTTGCAACATGAAGTAGGTCAGCATGGCGCCGATCAGCGTGGCAAAGCTGGATAACAGGTTAAAAAGCAATGCCTGCCGGCGAGTATAGCCGGAATTGAGCAGAATCAGAAAATCGCCAGCTTCCTGCGGAATTTCATGAGCGATTATGGCGATGGCGGTGACAATACCCAGTTGGATATCCGCCATGAACGCCGCCGCAATGAGTATGCCATCGACAAAATTATGAAACGTGTCGCCCAGCATGATCAACATGCCACTGCGGCCATGATCGTGATCATTCGCAGGTGCGGCCGCAACAACGGCGGTGCCATGTAGGGGATCGTGGACCTCGCATTCTTTGATGTGGCAGTGCCGCCACAAGACCAGTTTTTCCAGAATGAAGAATAACAGGATGCCAAACAGCACCGTGCCTGTCATTTGGGCGGGATCTTTTGAAAGCTCGAGCGCTTCCGGCAATGCGTTGAGAAATGCGGCGCCTAGCAGCGCTCCTATCGCATATGAAACCAGCATTTGTACCCACGAGACGCGGGTATTGAGTGTCAGCGCGGCGGCAAACAATACACTCAATGTGCCGCCAAACAAAGTGGTGACAATAATCCAGGTGAGAATAGACATTAACGGCGATTTTTGGAAAATGCGGAATTATACGCTGTTGCAGGATGCAAAACCGAGGCAAAAGGAGCAATGGTGGCAGGGCTTTCCTGACTCGTATTTATCCATCCAGCCAGATCAATCCCGCCATTCGTCCGGTATTGCCGTCTCGGCGATAGGAAAAAAGTCTTTCCGGGTTGCTAAAGGTACATTCGCCTCCGCCGTAAACTTCGGTTACGCCCGCTTCCGCCAATCGTTGTCGCCCCAGCAGAAAAAGATCGGCGAACCATTTGCCGCTGTGAGTACGATGTGGCAGGAAAGCGATAGCGGATTTCCTGTCGTGCGCGATAAATGCCTGGCGCACTTCTTCCCCGACCTCAAAATGCCGGGGGCCGATTGCCGGCCCTAGCCATGCCATGATCCGGGTGTCTATTCCGCCTGCCCGGCTTATCTCCGATAACGTGCGTTCGATAACGCCCTCGACCATTCCGCGCCAGCCCGCATGAATCACGCCGGCTACGGTGCCCGCATGGTCGCACAATAGTACCGGCAGGCAATCGGCGACAAGTACCGCGCAGACATTGCCGGCGCATTGGCTGAACGCGGCGTCGCCCTCACATGAAGCCGGGCAGTCATAACCATCGACCCTGACTGGCGTTGTGCCGTGTACCTGCTTTAGCCACCGAGGCTCGCTCGGCAGAATCCGGCGCAGCAGAGCGCGGTTTTGTTTGACGATCGCGGGGTCATCGCCAACATGATCTCCCAGGTTAAGGCTGGCATAGAGTCCACTGCCGATTCCGCCGTTACGCGTGGTAAACAGGGACCTGACATTGCCGGGTGCGGGCCAGTCCGGAGTGATCCAGTCGTTCATGAGGGTAAATTGATGGGAAGAGAATTCTGGTCGCGATGCTGAAGCAGCGTCAGCAACAGTCTGCTCATATCCTCGGGCAACGCCGCCTCCCACATCATTCTCTTGCCGTGTTGCGGATGAGATAATTCCAGTCTTTGTGCATGCAGCGCTTGTCTTGGAAAACCCGCAATCAGTGTTCCCGTTTCTCGTGACATCTTTTTCGGCTTGCCGCCATAAACCGGATCACCCGCCAGCGGATGACCAATGGAGTGCATGTGCACACGAATCTGATGCGTGCGGCCCGTTTCCAGGCTACACTGAAGCAGGGTGCAGCCATCAAATTTTTCCACTACCCGATAGTGAGTACGTGCTTCCTTTCCATTCACGGTCACCGCCATTTTCGTACGCTGCACCGGGTGCCGTCCCAGCGGCGCGTCAATCCACCCCTCAACGGAAACGTGGCCCAGCACCAGCGCCAGATACTCACGCTTCACGGTATGTTTTTGCAGCTGCCGCACCAGACTGGTCTGCGCTTCCAGGGTTTTCGCCACCACCAGCAGACCGCTGGTTTCTTTATCCAGCCGGTGAACGATGCCTGCACGCGGCACTGCGCTCAATTGCGCCGCGTGGTGCAGCAGCGCATTCAGTAGGGTACCCCGCCAGTTGCCGCTGCCGGGGTGTACAACCAGTCCGGCCGGCTTATTGATAACCATGAGCACATCATCTTCATAGATAATATCGAGTGCAATGGCTTCGGCGGCATAAGCGGTTTCAATCGGGTGATGCGAGGGCTCGACCTGTATTTTCTCCCCACCCCACAATTTTTGTTTAGGGGTAGCCTTTTCACTATCCACCCTTATCCGTTTTTCCCGTATCCAGGTTTGCAATCGGCTGCGCGACCAATCAGGCAGCAGGCGTGCCAGAGCCTGATCAAGCCGCATTCCGGCGCAGTCGTGTGGAATGACAAGCTCGATGATGTCAGCCGATTCAGGCGAGATAGCCTTTGCGCTATAATGAAAACATTCGTCTCCATTTATCAGTGAATTCATCATGTCACGTAGTGTAGCCTTATTTCTGGCGTTGCTGCTATCAGCGTGTGGCCTGCTGCCCAAACAGAATAACGCGGAGGATTCAAAGAATTGGTCTGCAAGCAAGTTCTATTCCGAGGCGAAAACGGAGATGTCCAGTGGAAATTACTCAGCCGCCATTAAGCTATTCGAACAACTGGAATCCCGTTATCCCTACGGGCGCTATGCGCAGCAGGCACAGCTTGAAATTGGCTACGCCCATTACAAAGACGGCGAACAGGCCACGGCTATTGCCGCCGCCGACCGGTTCATCAAGCTGCATCCGAATCATGCGAATGTGGATTATGCTTATTATCTCAAAGGATTGGCGAATTTTAACGATGACCTGGGGCTGATGGGTATCGTATCGGAAAAAATTCTCAACCAGGATATGAGCGAGCGCGATCCGAAGGCGTCGCGCGAGTCATTTGAGAATTTCAGGGAATTGGTCACTCGTTTTCCCAGTAGCAAATACGCGCCCGACGCGGTACAGCGCATGAAGCACCTGGTTAATGTGGTGGCCTTGAATGAGGTACAGGTAGCGCGCTATTACATGAGACGAGGCGGCTATGTCGCAGCCGCCAATCGTGCGCAATATACCCTCAAGGAATACCCGCAGACTCCGGCCACGGAAGAAGCGCTATTCATTATGATAAAAGCCTATGATGCGCTGGAAATGACTGACTTGCGTGATGACGCGGCGCGTGTGATGACAAAAAATTTCCCTAACAGCCGGTTTTTCCCTGATTCGACCACGGCGGGCGGCGACTCCTGGTGGAAATTCTGGTAGTACGGGACCTGGCAACTTGTCGGACTTAAAGGAAATCTGCTGCAAAAATGTCTGGACGGCCCATATTTCACCGCTTTCGGCTCTTATAGGCCAATAGAACAACTATCGGCCTTCAAAATCGTCAAAATCTGTCGTCACCCAGTCACTTTCTCGCTTCGATTCTTTAAGTCCGACAGGCTGCTAGGCGGTTTTCGGATTCAATGTGATGGCGTGTGTTCCGCCTTCCCCAATGGATTGTTTGCGCATGGCTTCATCCCGCAAACGGATTGCCATAACATCGCATGTGGCGTGATGCAGGACACTGTTAGCCGTTGATCCCAGCAATAAAGCGAGGCCATGACGCCCATGCGAGCCGACGACAATTAAATCGACATGCTCCTGCGCCGCAATCCGCACGATTTCCTCCCCCGGTACGCCCCAGACCATCCAGCGGCAGGTTGGGTCGACATTCAATTGGTCACCGATTTGCATCAACCTGGATTTCTCCGTTTCCAGTAATTCATATGAGGAATCGTTGTACAGTGAAATAATTGTGCCATAGGCGGTATCCGGCATCGGAATATTATCCAATACATGAATAATGCTCAGTTTTGCATGAAAAATGTTTGCCAGGTGCTTTGCTTTCCGGATGACATCATCGCCATGTGCCGAAAGGTCCAGCGCCAGTAAAATATGCTGATAGCTATCCATGATTTTTCCTGTGTGTCTGGGGATACCCAATCTGTTTCTTCAATACCCGGGCATGCTATTTCAAGCGTGTCGCGGATTCCGCCAGACGTGGATTTGTAATTTCAATATCCCGCCATGCTCTAAATCATAGGTACTTGATGGCGATGCCAATCAGGGCATATCATAATGAGGAGAGCCTGTGCCCGCATCACTAATGCAAGCCGACGGCGCGTGCTGGCTGCCTGGGTACCGGTGGCGGCAGAGACAATTCCGGCAATATCAAAGCGCCAAGGATTCAATTCTTGCGTGGATTGGAGCGATTAAAGAGGTGGAATTATAAATCCAGGCGGATCGAAGCGTTAACGTAATCGGCGTCGAACAATACTGTTCCCCTTTGATTTTTCACAAAAAACTTGATCACAACAATTTAAAAATAGAAACAGCAAGAAGGCCACCAATTATGGGGCCGATTACTGGAATGTATGCGTAGCCCCAATCGCTGTCCCTTTTATTGGGTATTGGCAGAATGGCATGCATAATGCGCGGTCCCAGGTCACGAGCCGGATTAATCGCAAAACCCGTTGTCCCGCCCAGTGATAAACCGATGCCGAATACCAGCAAGGCCGCTGGCAGGGCGTCCAGTGATCCAAGACTGTTCTGTGGGGCAACCATATGCAAAATGCCAAAAATCAATATAAATGTTCCGACGATTTCGGAGACAAGGTTATTGAAAGGACTTTTTATCGCAGGTCCGGTACAAAATGCCGAAAGTTTCGCGTTCGCATCTTGCGTCTGTTCAAAATGTTGACGATAAGTCACCCATACGATCAGTGCGCCGATCATCGCACCCAGCATTTGTCCGGCAATGTAAGTGGGTACGTCGCCCCATGCGAATTTACCCGCGGCAGCCAGAGCAATGGTTGCGGCAGGGTTTATATGCGCGCCACTTATAGAAGATACCGCATACACACCGACGAATACAGCGACTCCCCATCCCAAAGTAATGGCAATCCAGCCGCTATTGTTGCCCTTTGTTTTACTCAATACGACATTGGCTACCACACCGTTCCCGAGTACGACCAGCAGACAGGTGCCTATTAATTCGCCGAAAAAGGGTGTCATCGATGTTGAAATGAAGCGCTAAATTGGAATTACGGATAAAACCACATTTGTATTGTAAGTATAGCTCAACAGTAAGCCGGGTCAATGTAAAGTTTCACTAGCGTCCATCAGCAATGGTCGGTTGAGATTTAAGCATCGTCCGCAATACCTTCCACACATTTTCCACGATTTTTTGTTGTGCGTTCGCATTCGGATGTATTCCATCCGCCTGAAAAAATTCGCGCTTGTCGCCGAAACCATCCAACAGGAAGGGTACCAGTTTAAGACGGTGGCGTTTCGCCAGTTGCGCGTAAATATCCTGAAACTTTTGTGTGTATGCTATGCCATAATTGGGCGGCAGTTGCATCCCCGCCAACAGCACCGTGGCGTTATTTCGATGGCAGGCTTCAATGATGGCTTCAAGGCTGTCGCGAATGGAATCGATGGATGCACCGCGCAATCCGTCATTACCGCCGAGTTCGAGAATCACGATGTCCGGGCGGTGGATTTTAAGCGCTTGTTCGATGCGGTTGCGTCCACCCATCGCGGTTTCGCCACTGATGCTGTTGTTGATCAGGTGAGCCTGCGATTGAGTTTGCAGTCGTTTCTTCAGCAGACTGACCCATCCAGCTTCCTGCGGCAGGCCATAGCCGGCAGACAAGCTGTCGCCGAATACCATAACAGTAGTGGTTGCGGGTGTGGCCGCGGCTCCGGGTACGGCTGCGGCGCCCGAGTTGGCGGAGATGAAAGTAAATAGCGTATAGAGAATAATCAGGAAATATTTCATGACAGATAACCTTGTTGAAAAGCCTATTGTGCAGGCCATCGCCTTGACCAAGCGCGTCAGCACCGGTGACGAACAACTTACCATTCTGGAGGACATTAACCTTAAAGTAAATGCGGGTGATTCCGTTGCCGTGGTGGGGGCGTCGGGTTCGGGTAAATCGACTTTGCTGGGACTGCTGGCAGGATTAGATACTCCCTCAAGCGGCAAGGTTCATCTTGATGGAGAAGATATCTTTTTGCTGGATGAAGATGCGCGGGCGGCATTGCGTGGACGCATGCTGGGTTTCGTATTCCAGTCCTTTCAGTTGTTACCCGCGTTGACCGCGGTTGAGAACGTGATGTTACCGCTGGAACTCGCCGGCGCGAACAATGCAAACGTTGCCGCATTGGAGTTGCTTGAACGAGTCGGACTGGTGATGCGTCTGAAACATTATCCCAGGCAGCTCTCGGGTGGCGAGCAACAGCGCGTTGCCATAGCACGCGCATTTGTCACGCAACCACAATTGTTGCTGGCTGATGAACCCACCGGCAACCTGGATTCGGTCACAGGCGCGCAAATCATAGAACTCATGTTTGAGCTGAACCGCGAGCGGGGAACGACATTGGTTCTGGTCACGCATGACGAGGCCATTTCCAGCCGCTGCGCATGGCGGATACGGCTGGCTGGGGGAAAGGTTGTAAATTGACTGGCTTGGTGAAAGGCATGTCTCCAACAAAACCGGCGGTGGGCGCCAAGCGGCGTACGTGGGTCACGATGGCTGGTATCCTGTTCGTCGCGTTGATTGCCGCCACCTGGATCTGGCGCAACCAAAGTGGGATGGCGGACGCGAAGAGCAAGGGGGATAGGGGCGATAGGGCGATTCATGTAGTCACCGCTTTGGTTACCCGAAGCAATGTATCAGTCAGGCTTACGGCCAATGGCACGGTGTCTGCGCAGCAGACGGTTGCTGTGCGGCCACAGCTCAGCGCCATGATTAGAGCCGTGCACATCAAAGAAGGGCAATTTGTGCAAAAGGGCGAGAAGTTGTTCACGCTTGACGCGCGTACCGAGGACGCAAATCTCAGCAGGACTGAAGGACAATTGGCCAAATCCCGGGCTGATCTGACGAATGCCGAGCGCAATCTTGAGCGCCAACGCGAATTGTTTCGGCAAAACTTTATTTCACAGGCTGCGCTCGAGGTGGCGGAGAATCAGGTGGAGGGGCTGCGCGCCCAGCTTTCGGTGGATCAGGCGACGGTGCAGGCAAATCGCGTCGCTCGCGGTTTCAGCGAAATCACCGCGCCTATTGCCGGGCGCACAGGTGCCATTCCGGTGTACCAAGGTAGCCTGGTACAGCCGAATGATGCCTTGGTAAGCATCACGCAGATCGATCCGGTCAATGTCAGCTTTACCTTGCCAGAGCGCGAGTTTGTACCTTTGCAACAAGCGCTTGCCGAAGGTGAAGTGCCGGTCAATGTGGTGTTGGACGCAGCCGGAAAGCAAACACGCAAGGGCCGGTTGATATTTGTTGATAATGCGGTAGACACGGCAAGTGGCACCATTGGTCTCAAAGCGGAATTTCCCAATGCCGATAGGCATCTCTGGCCGGGCATGTTTGTCACCGTGATGCTTGCGCCGCGTACATTGGCCGGCGCACTCACGGTTCCGGTGCAGGCAGTGCAGAATGGTCCGGAAAGGAAATTCGTTTATGTAATTGAGGAAGATGGCAAAGCAAACCCTCTGACCGTCGAGATGCGCTTGATTCAGGATGGGCTCGCCGTAATCGAGGGAGAGGGCGTTGTGCCGGGTATGCGTGTTGTGGTTGAAGGTGCGCGGAATCTCAGGCCGGGCAGCGTCGTAACAGAGGTCAAGCCCGGGAGCGGTGAGGCTGGAGTTGGCAGCTAGATGAGCGAATCAGCGGATCGGCGATGAACCTCTCCGAATTATGTATCCGCCGCCCGGTGATGACGGTGCTGCTATCGGCCTCCGCCGTTATCGCCGGTGTCATTGCCTACGGTGGCCTGCCGATTGCCGCGCTGCCAAGTTACGATTCGCCCACCATTACGGTAACCGCGGTGCTCCCGGGCGCAAGCCCCGAGACGATGGCTTCGTCGGTGGCCACCCAACTCGAGCGGCAATTTTCCACTATCTCCGGCCTTTCGGTAATCAGTTCGACCAGCATGCTGAGCAATACCACGATTACACTGGAATTCGACCAGGATCGTGATATCGACAGCGCTTCCATCGATGTGCAGGCGGCGTTACTGCGCGCCCAGCGATCGTTGCCAATTGAAATGACTGCGCCCCCATCTTATCGCAAGATCAACCCCGCTGATGCGCCTATCATCTTTCTTGCGCTGACATCGCCTTCGATGTCGCTATCGGATTTGAACAGTTTCGCCGAAGACCTTATCTCTCCGACGCTATCGACAATTACCGGTGTGGCACAGGTACAGATCAACGGCCAGAAAAAATATGCTGTGCGTGTGCATGTGAACGCGGAAGCGCTTGCGGTGCGTAATTTGAC
This sequence comes from Nitrosospira sp., assembly GCA_046716045.1. Taxonomy (GTDB): domain Bacteria; phylum Pseudomonadota; class Gammaproteobacteria; order Burkholderiales; family Nitrosomonadaceae; genus Nitrosospira. The sequence continues at coordinate 4,104 of JBKJYB010000290.1, read as the reverse complement.
GCTTGATGACGTCGCTGACGCGCTGCGCACCGCAAATGCCAATTCTCCCATCGGCACACTTGAAGGTCCGCGTCAGAGCCTGACCATCCAGGCCAATCGCCAGCTCGGCGATGCCGCCGAATTCGCGAAACTGATTATCGCCACCTCCCCCAGCGGCAATCCGGTACGGCTCTCGGAGGTGGCGGAGGTTGAAGACAGCGTGGAATCTGTTAAAACCGCGAGTTGGGTTAACGGCGAACGCGCGATCACGCTTTCGGTGCAGCGCCAGCCGGGCGCAAATACCGTTGCCACGGTCGACGCCATCAAGGCGGTAATTCCGGAACTGATTGCGCAGATGCCGTCATCTGTTCAGCTCAAACTGACCAGCGACCGTTCAATTTCAATCCGCGAATCTATCCACGATGTGCAGGTTACGCTGGGGATAACCATCGTCCTCGTTTTGCTGGTGATTTTCCTGTTCCTGCGCAAGGCTTCCGCCACATTGATCCCGGCATTGTCATTACCGATTTCGCTGTTGGGAACAGTGGCGCTGATGCGCGTTTTTGATTACAGCCTGGACAATATTTCATTGCTCGCCATCACGCTCGCGGTCGGGTTGGTGGTGGATGATGCCATTGTGATGCTCGAGAATATCGTACGCCACATCGAGAAGGGCATGTCACCTCTGCAGGCCGCCTTGCAGGGATCCAGGGAAGTAAGTTTTACCATCATCTCAATTTCCCTCTCGCTGGTTGCCGTTTTCATTCCGATTTTTTTTATGCCCGGCGTGATTGGACTGCTTTTTCATGAGTTTGCCGCCGTCGTGGGGATCGCCGTCCTGATGTCGGCTGTCGTATCGCTCACATTGGTTCCGGTGATGACCAGCCGCTATATTGCGGGGCATGAAACCGAAGCGCGCAGCCTGAAATGGACTGAATGGTTCGAGTGCGGATTTGCTAAAGTACTGGCGTCCTATGAACGCCTACTCGATTTGGCGCTCCATCATAACCGTATCGTGTTGGGTATCGCTGCTGGAACCTTCATTGCCACGGGTCTGTTGTTCGTGGTCGTACCCAAAGGTTTTTTTCCTACCGAGGATGTCGGTCAGGCCCTGATCACGGTGGAGGCTGTGGAGGATATTTCGTTTCCCGCCATGACTGAGCTGTTGCAGCATACCGGCGACGTCATTCGCGCCAATCCCGCGGTCGATACATTGATTGTCAACGCTACCGATAGCAATAGCGCCCGGTTATTCATGACTCTTAAGCCGCGCGGCGAGCGAGCGCCCCTTGATAAGATTATCGAAGACCTGCGCCGGGATGTGAGCGTCATCCCTGGCGTAAACGTCTTCATAAATCCTATTCAGAATCTCAGGCTTGGCGGCCGCACCAGCAAGAGCCGCTATCAATATGTCATGCGCAGCGTGCGTGCCGGCGAGCTGCGCGCGGCGGCGGACAACCTCATGTCACGCATGCGTGAGGACGCCATTTTTCGCGATGTTACCAGCGACTCTCAACTGAAAGGGTTGCAGGCGACGCTTGATATCGATCGCGATAAGGTCAACCTGCTGGGTGTGCAAATGGCCGACATCCGTTCCGCACTCTATAGCGCCTTCGGCGAGCGCCAGGTTTCCACAATCTATACCTCAACCGACAAGTATCAGGTTATTCTGCAGGTTGCCGCCGAAGATCGTGCCGACGAGAGTGCTTTCAACAAAATCTATTTGCGTGCCAAGAATGGAGTACTGGTCCCGCTATCGAGCGTTGCATCGGTCAAACGCGAAGTAGGGCCGGTCGCGATCAATCATGCGGGGCAACTGGAAGCCTTGACCATCTCGTTCAATCTTGCTCCCGGTGCGGCGCTGGGTGATGCCTCAGCCCGTATCGATCAGTTCAAGGGCGAGATGAATCTGCCGGCGAGCGTCCTGACCAGCTATGCGGGAGATGCCGCGGCATTTCAGTCTTCGCAAGCGAGCCAGGTGGTGCTGATTGTTGCCGCGTTGCTGGTAATCTACGTGCTGCTTGGCGTGCTGTATGAGAGCTATATCCATCCTCTCACGATTCTTTCCGGGCTACCCTCCGCGGCGGTGGGTGCGCTGGCGATGCTGTGGTTATTCAATATGGAATTATCCATCATTGCCATGATCGGTATCCTGATGCTGATTGGTATTGTCAAGAAAAATGCCATCATGATGATCGACTTTGCGCTCGACGCGCAGCGAAATGGCGGCATGGCGCCGTATGAAGCGATCAGGACGGCCTGTCTATTGCGCTTTCGCCCCATCATGATGACCACTCTGGCTGCCCTGATGGGTGCGCTTCCCATCGCGCTTGGTTTGGGTGCTGGTGCCGAGCTGCGGCAGCCGTTGGGTCTCGCTGTCGTAGGGGGACTGCTGTTTTCACAGGTGATCACGCTTTTCATTACGCCGGTGATCTATCTATATCTGGATCGTTTCTCCGGCAAGGGACCGCTCAAACTGGAAACGGATCAGCAGCAAGCAGCGTAGTTGACGGAGAAATGGAGTATGAGGACACATCATTATGAAAATTGAATTTATAGTATTGCCTTTATGAATCTCATCAAATTATCCTTCCGAATGCTTCGCCGCGACTGGCGCGCGGGCGAGTTGCGTGTGCTGGCCTTTGCGCTGGTAATCGCCGTGGGTGGTATGACCACGGTGGGCTTTTTCGCCGACCGGGTACAGTTGGCGCTTTCTCGCCAGGGCAATCAGTTGCTTGGCGCGGACTTGATAATTTTTGCTGACCATCCTCTGTCCGCGCATTATGCGGATGAAGCGAGACGGCGCGGGCTGGCTGTTTCCACCGCGATTAAATTTCCCAGTATGGCCGCGAAGGGAGAGACCAGTTTGTTGACTGAGATCAAGGCGGTTACCGCTGGTTATCCCTTGCGAGGTGAATTGCGCATCAGTGAGGATTTTAGCGATGTGTCATCCCCCCGGCCTACGCATATCGCCAATGCGATTCCCGCACCCGGATCGGCATGGGTGGATGAGAAACTCATGATTCGTCTTGGCCTCGATCGGGGCGACAAGATTGAGCTGGGCGCGGCATATTTGACTGTTACCGCGCTGATAACGCAGGAGCCGGATTATTCAATTGGTTTTATCAATTTGCGCCCGCGTGTACTGATAAACAAGATTGATCTGCCCGCGACCGGGTTAGTGCAGCAAGGGAGCCGGGTTGGCTATCGTCTTCTGGTTTCGGGGGAAGATGGCGTGGTGGAAAATTTCCGGAGATGGGCTCAATCGCGTTTGACACTGGGAGAAAGAATCGAAGGCATCCGCGATGCTCGCCCTGAAATCAAGGCGGCGCTGGAGCGGGCGGAAAAATTTCTCAGTCTGGCCGCTCTGGCAAGCGTGGTGCTAGCGGCGGCGGCGGCGGCGCTTGCGGTGCGCCGTTTCACGCAGCGTCATCTCGACGGTTGTGCGGTGATGCGTTGTCTGGGCGCTAGCCAGGCGGCGATGCTACGCCTCTATCTGTGGCATTTTGCCGCACTGGGACTGATAGCCAGCGGGGCCGGTTGTCTACTCGGTTTTTTCGCACAGGAAGCGTTGACTTTCTGGCTCTCCGGGCTGGTGAAGGCGGAATTGCCCTATCCCAGCGTGTGGCCTGGCGTGCATGGATTGCTGACCGGCATGGTGTTATTGCTTGGTTTTGCACTGCCGCCATTACTCAATTTGCGTAGCGTGTCCGCGTTGCGCGTATTGCGCCGGGATATCGGGATGCCGAACACTTACAGTCTGACAGGTTACGCGTTGGGACTGATAGCGCTAGCGGTACTATTCATGTGGAAGGCTGGCGACGTGCGTCTGGGTGCTTCTGTCATGGGCGGATTCGCCGCGGCGATAGCGGTTTTCGGTTCGCTGGGATTCCTGCTGGTAAAAGCTTTAGCGCATATGCGGGGTCAGACAGGAGGCGCGTTGCGCTATGGATTGGCAAGTATCCGGCGGCGTGCCACCGCCAGCGTGGTACAGGCGGTGGCACTGGGATTGGGACTGATGGCGCTGCTTGCGCTGACACTGATTCGAGATGATTTGCTGCAAAACTGGCGTACCAGTTTGCCCCCGGACGCACCCGATCATTTTCTGGTAAATATTCAGGAAGA
>JBKJYB010000289.1:0-5292 GCA_046716045.1 Nitrosospira sp. | reverse complement strand
CCATCGAACGGCAGCACCGTGCTCAAGTGATACACCGCGCTGCCCGGATACAACTGCTCGAAAAACCATAGCCGTTGCTGGGCAAAAGACGTGGGAAAGAGGAACGCTTCGCTGTCAGCCGATCGAGACGATTTTACTGCGTCTTCGATCATGACCGCTCCCTTGGCATCATGCACCGGTCCCATGCGTTTATCGGATGCTTCGCCTTCGAGTGCTTTCTTGCTGTAAGGAACAGTATTTCTCCTCGCCATAAATTAAACACGAATTAAAAGGCTACTTTAAACTTAGGTCAGTTCCAGAGAGATTTCAACCCGAATCGGGCGTTTGGACGAGGTGAAGCGCGCAGCCTTCGGGGTGCAGGCAAGACGTTGCAAACAGGACAACCAGGACCCTGACGGATCACCTTCAGGGATAAAGGATTCAGCCACGCTGGATTATGCGGCATAATTCACCCTTTTCAGTTTCACCCCTGATGAACGCTGCCGAGTTATCCGCATGGTATCCCGCGCCCCCCTCCTTATCGCCCCGTGCGCGTGCCTGGTTGCAGAATCGTGGTTCCCTGACCCAGCTTATTCAACAGCGCTGCAGGGGTGATTTTCGCGTAAAACCGGTGTTCCAGTCGCTGGCCACGGTGTGCGGGGATGAACTTGCCCTGATGAACTTGCGTCGAAACGAGCTGGCGCTGGTACGGGAGGTCTATTTGTATTGCGGCAACACGCCCGTGGTATTTGCGCATTCGGTGGTGGCGAGAAAAGATCTTCGGGGTGCCTGGCGCGGGTTGAGCGGCCTGGGTAACCGGTCACTGGGTAGCGTATTGTTCACGAATCCCGTGGTTAAGCGCACCCCGCTTCGATTCAGGAAATTGAATTCGGCGCATCCGCTTTTTCGCCGTGCCTGTCGGAATTTGCAGGCAAAGCCCCTTGGCTTATGGGCGCGCCGTTCCCTGTTCAGCTTGCGAGGACAATCCATACTTGTTACCGAAGTATTTCTTCCTTCCATTCTGGATCTGTCATCGTGACACTCACACAACGCCTCGGCCATTATGAAAGGCTGATGCGGCTAGATAAGCCCATCGGCATTCTGCTGCTGCTGTGGCCGACGCTATGGGGCTTGTGGCTTGCCGCGGACGGCCTGCCCAGCATGACTGTTCTGGTGATATTCATATTGGGCACGGTGCTGATGCGCTCCGCCGGTTGTGTCGTCAATGATTATGCCGATCGCAATTTTGATGCGCACGTCGAGCGCACCAAGAATCGTCCGCTGGCCACGCGCGTGGTGAGTACGAAGGAGGCATTGTTGCTGGCGGCGGGATTAAGCCTGTGCGCGTTTCTGCTGATACTGCCGTTGAACCGCCTTACCATTGAGCTGTCGGTGTTTGCGCTATTTCTGGCCGCAAGCTATCCTTTTACCAAACGCTTCTTCGCGATGCCGCAAGCCTATCTCGGCATTGCTTTCAGCTTTGGAATTCCGATGGCATTTTCCGCGCAGACCGGCGAAGTGCCATTCATTGCCTGGATATTGATGGCGGCCAATCTGCTTTGGGTGATTGCTTACGATACCGAGTATGCGATGGTGGATAAAGTTGACGATCTCAAGATCGGCATCAAGACTTCCGCCATTACTTTTGGCCGTTTCGATGTCATGGGTGTGATGCTATGCCATGCCATTTTTTTGGGTATCATGATAATCGTGGGGATGATCCAGAAGCTGGGCGTCATGTATTATGCGGGGCTGGCAGTTGCGCTGGGGCTGATGATTTATCAATACCGCCTGATTCACGATCGTGACCGGGGGCGCTGCTTCAAGGCTTTTCTGCACAACAACTGGGTCGGCGCAACAATATTTGCCGGCATCGCGTTTGATTATCTGATAGGCAATCTCTCATGAAATATAAGGATCTGCGCGATTTTATTGCCCAACTGGAAAGCCAGGGGGAACTGAAACGCATCACGGCGGAGATCGATCCCCATCTGGAAATGACCGAAATCTGCGACCGGGTATTGAAAGCAGGTGGCCCAGCAATTCTATTTGAAAAACCCAAGGGTCATACCATTCCGGTGCTGGGGAATTTGTTCGGTACGCCGCGGCGCGTGGCCATGGGCATGGGGCAGGAGTCGGTGGAAGCGCTGCGCGAAGTAGGGAAACTTCTTGCCTATCTGAAAGAACCCGATCCACCCAAAGGCTTGAGAGATGCGTGGGAAAAATTTCCCGTCCTGAAGCAAGTGCTAAACATGGCGCCCAAGGAGCTTTCGCGTGCGCCTTGCCAGGATATCGTATGGGAAGGAAAAGACGTGGACCTCGGCAGATTGCCGATCCAGACTTGCTGGCCGGGCGATGCGGGTCCGCTGATCACATGGGGGTTGACCGTCACCCGAGGGCCACACAAGACGCGGCAGAACCTGGGCATCTACCGCCAGCAGGTGATCGGCCCCAATAAACTGATCATGCGCTGGCTTGCCCATCGCGGCGGCGCGCTGGATTTTCGCGATTTTTGTCTCACTAATCCGAGGCAGTCTTATCCGCTGGCGGTTGCGCTGGGAGCGGACCCGGCAACGATACTCGGGGCGGTGACGCCGGTGCCGGACAGCCTAAGCGAATACCAGTTTGCCGGGTTGCTGCGCGGCGCGAAGACCGAAATCGTCAAATGCCTGAGTCATGATTTGCAAGTTCCGGCCAGCGCGGAAATCGTGCTGGAAGGCTATATCCATCCCGGCGAAACAGCGCTTGAAGGCCCCTTCGGCGATCACACCGGCTATTACAACGAGCAGGAAACTTTTCCGGTATTCACGGTCGAGCGCATCACCATGCGGCGCGACCCGATCTATCATTCCACCTACACGGGCAAGCCGCCGGATGAGCCGGCGATATTGGGCGTGGCGCTGAATGAAGTATTCGTGCCGCTGCTGCAAAAGCAATTTACTGAAATCGTCGATTTTTATCTCCCGCCGGAAGGCTGTTCCTATCGCATGGCCGTGGTGAGCATGAAAAAGCAATACGCCGGTCATGCCAAACGTGTCATGTTTGGTGTGTGGAGTTTCCTGCGGCAGTTCATGTATACCAAGTTCATTATTGTTACCGACGACGATGTCAATATTCGCGACTGGAAGGAAGTCATCTGGGCCATTACCACGCGCGTCGATCCCGCGCGGGACACCCTGATCGTGGAAAATACACCAATCGATTATCTTGATTTCGCGAGTCCCGTTTCCGGGTTGGGCGGGAAAATGGGGCTGGACGCCACCAACAAGTGGCCGGGGGAGACTAATCGGGAATGGGGGAGGCCGATTGGAATGGATAAGGCAGTGAAGGAGAGGGTGGATGGGATTTGGAAAGACTTGGGTATCTGAAGGCAACAGGCCTTCCTTGTAAGCGAGCCGTCCCTTGAGCCAATCATCGTGCACGGGGCCTTCTGCTGATCGTCGAGAGTGGGCCATATTCTATTGTAAATTTGGCAGCCAGACCCTAAGCTGAAGATCCTTGGAGAAGCCAAGGTGCACGCGCCCGCGGGGGCGGGAACTGCCCTCTTCTGACTGCACAAGCTGATGCACGAACAGGTAGCCAGGCTTGCGCGTCTGGCAGCAAAAGGCTGCGCGGGAGCTGGACGTGCAGCGGCAAGCAAAGAGACTGGAGCGGGTCTTGTTAGTATTCAAGGACTGCGGGATCATTTACGTTATCCGAAATGGTCTGCAATGAAAGGATGCGCTGGGGAATACGGGCCCGCAAGACGCTGTATAACCGTTTCGTGCGCTGGAGCCAGTCGAGGATCAAATTCCATAATTCGACGAACTGAACAGCCAATTGACGGACGACATGTACCTTGGCACCTATCGGAGGAATGGCCTGATGCTCGAAACTGAAAGGCTCAATGATCTGTTCAATCTGTTGAAAGAGATGACCCAACTCAAGACTAGTGACTCGAAACCCGTACCGCTCTTAATCATGTACTGCCTGCTAAAGTACTCTCTGATCGGGCTCTCGCTCCTCGTACTCGCGCTTCTTGGGCTGGCTACATGGCAACGCCTTGGAACTACGTCTACGGAATTTCATGATGCTCTGCTTATTGTCCGTTCGCTCTACCAAGTTCTCGAGATCATCTCTATGATGACAGTTATGGTCACTCTCCTTCACATCGCACGGCACCGCAAACAGCTTGTTCCCGATATGTGGACCTCCCTGGAAAACGCTCTGCATCGCGACGCGAAATTGATTACACGGTTATTGACGTTCGACAAAGCAACACTGGCTTATGGCCTACTTCAGTACCGTCATCGTTGGTCGTCCCGGGAGGGCCGAGTCGCGATACTCACTGGCGACTTGCGGAAGCTTGGGCTATTTCCAGCAGTGGCCGCCCTACTCATATCTGCAGCAACATTGTTCAAGGAGGACAGCAACCCATTCCTTTGGGGCCCGTGGTAATCGCTCTAATCTTCTATCTGATGGCACTCTATGCCTTCCTTTCCCTTGAAAGACCCCAGCAAGTCATTCAACTGCTGGAGTACGCGGATCAATGCAACACAACCCCATCCGATGCCAATCGCTAACACGCGTAAGGCGTAGGGCGCCAATAAGCGAAGCGCATTGCGCCGGATGGAGTTTTCCGCAACCGTGCCTTGAAAGTCTGCTCTCAAAAGCCATAGTTCAAATGATCAGAGGTTTTGAGGTGCCAGGAGAAACAGGCTTATGAGAATGCTACCGAAAAAAGACGTAAAATTTTACGATGGATCAAAAGCTGGAACTGATAAATCTCTTCTTATTGGAGAGCCTTGGGCAGGATCAAATCCCGATATCTCCAGAGGTTGAGTATGAAATCAAATCTCGCCTCAAAACCTTTCCTCATGACAAAACGGCATCGGTCGCCTGGGAGGAGGCGAAACGGCGATTGATGCTTTGAGATCACGCTTGCCGCATTCAATGGCCTCATACGGCGCAATGCGCTTTGCTTATTGGCGCCCTACGGCTTTACGCTGGTTCAATAGAGTTTTCTCGATATTATTGCCATGCCTGATTATCGACGCGCCTGGCATCCCGGCGGCACATATTTCTTTACCGTCAATCTGCTGCAGCGGCAGGGTAATGATCTGTTGATCCGGCATATAGACTTGTTGCGTGCAACGGTGAGGGCGGTACGGTATCGTCATCCCTTTATCATCCATGGTTGGGTTGTGTTGCCGGAACGTCTCCACTGTGTCATTGAACTTCCACCCAATGACGCCGACTTCGCGACCCGCTGGCGATTGATCAAAATTGCCTTTTCCAAGGCATTACCCATTACGGAACGGCGCTCACGGGTTC